>NZ_JAKUFR010000037.1:0-48160 GCF_022663555.1 Bacillus cereus group sp. BfR-BA-01381 | reverse complement strand
GTGCGATTTTTTAGTCTCTTACATTATTTTTTAAAGAAAGGAGCAACATTCGATGACTATTAGCGTATTGTTTTTAAGTATTACGATTCAAAGAAATAAAATTTCTAAAGATGAAATGTTTCATAATGAGCAAATAGAAAAAGCTATGAATGATGTTAAGGAGCGCCAAGCACTTTATTGTGATCACATGTAATTCCTTTTCGAAAGGAGGAATTCATTTATGACTTTTCATATTTTCTTTTTTACGACTGTACTTCAGAAAAACACTTTAACTGAAGCTGAGATCCATCGTAAACAACAAATAAAACAACTGACTGATAAAATGACTGACATTAAAAGTTCATATTATACGCATATGTATTAAAAATATATTTTTAAGGAGAACTACCTTCATGAAATTTAAAGCATTCTTTTTAACTATCACCATTCAAAAACGTAAACTTTCTCACAACGAAATTTTACGTGAGCAACACATTCAATCCATTATGGACGAAGTAAAAGAGCGTCAAGCTTCTTATTACAGCCGTCTTTTCTAATAAACTTATAAAGGGGTTTTATCTAATGAAATTTAAAGTATTCTTTTTAACGATCACAATTCAAAAAACTAAGTTCTCGGACAGTGAGATATTGCATGACCATCAAATTAATAAAGCTATGGAAGATGTAAAAGAACGTCAAAGTCACTACTGTAGCCATCTATAATTCCTTTCGAAAGGAGGAATGTATCATGAAGTTTCATCTTTTCTTCTTAACAATTACAATCCAGAAAGAAATTTTTTCTGAAGATGAATTAAAACAAGAGCAACAATACAAAAAGATTATGGACGAAATTCGAGATCGTAGAAGCAAATACTACACTCACCTATAATCCTTTAAAATATAAAACTTGAAAGGAGTCGATTATGATGTTGATAGCACGTTGTAAGGAAATGATTTGGATAGTTCAGAGGGATTCCACATAGTTTTATTGGAGCTATATCATACAACTTTAACGTTATATTTGATATGTAATAAATACACAATAAAATTGTATTTGTACAATTTTTAAATTTGATTAATAAACAAAAAGATACACCACTTAAAAAGCGGTGTATCTTTCTCAACATATACTATTTTCGATTACTTCGTTTCGTCTTAAACAATCTCACTAAGTTCGATACAACTGTTTTCGTTACTGCATACACTGGCACCGCCAAGATCATTCCGATAATTCCCGCAAAGTTACCTACCCCTAAAATTAAAATAATAATTGTTAACGGATGGATATTTAATTTTGAACTCATAATACGCGGTGAAATGATGTTACTTTCAAACTGTTGTACAATTGTTACGATAATAATTACGTACAACGCTTGCATCGGAGATACAAACAAACCTACAATAACAGCTGGTGCTGCACCGATAAATGGACCTAAGTTAGGAATTATATTTGTAAATGCAGCTATAATTCCTAAAACAAAAGCGTACGGTAAATCGATAATTAAATAACCGATAAAAGTAAAAGCACCTACAAATATACAAACAAGCGCTTGCCCTTGAATATATGCAGATAATGTTTCGTTCGTTTCCTTAATGATACGAAGCCCTTCTTCACGGTATGACTCTGGTAATAAACTTACTGCTTTTCCTGGAAACGCATGTCCATCTTTAAACATATAAAATAAAATGAACGGTACTGTAAAAATAACTAATGCGACGTTCGTTATGATACCAAATAAAGCCGTTGCACTCGACGTAATTGTGTTTGGTATATCCTTTAAATATTCAATTGCATTTTTTTCAATTGTTTCAATGGAAACATAGTTTTGTGTAGATAACCATTCAAACAATCTATGATGGGATAAATCTTGTATGTATAGTTTTCCCTCTTTTATATAGCCTGGCATATTTTTCACTAAATCCATTAGCTGTTGTGAGATCGTCGGAACAACTACCCCAACGCCAACTGCAGTTAATGTTATGATAAAAAGATATAACAGTAAAATCGCTAAATTTCTAGGTACTTTTTTCTCCTCTAAAAAGACTAACACCGGATTAAATATGAAGTATAAAAATAACGCGATTAAGATTGGGAAAAACAGCGTTGATATGAAGATACCAATCGGTTGAAATAGAAACGATATTTTTGTGCAAATAAATATGATCGCTACAACCATTAGCACTTCTAATGTCCAAAAGTGCACTTTCGATTTCAAAAAAACGTCCTCCTTTAAACTAGCACTTCTCTTCATTGTACCAAAATAAGTAACAATTTCACATAATATTTTCCTTTACAATATTCCAAAATGCCAATAAATACACTACAATGAGATTACATACAAATTTGCAGGTAAAGGTGATAAAAATGACACAATGCATCATTTGCAGAAAAGATACGAAAGAACTTAGTGAACAATATGTCATCCCAGAAATATTATGTGGATATTATTTCACAAACTCAATTTGTGATACTTGTCATGAACAAATGACAACAAATATTGATCGCCCCTTAATTCGGCATAAATTAAGTCAGTTTAAGATTGAGCACATGAAAAAACAGATTGACTCCCCACTCTATACGAATGAGCATGGTGAGGAACTTGCAGTGGCTGAGACGGATGTTGTTGAAGTAAGTGACGAAATACTTTATTCCAATGCATTAATTATGAAACTATGTAAAAAGCACGATATTTCACTACATAATGAAATTTGGAAAGAAGAACGTGTAACGAAAGTAGCTAGCTCTATTCAACGTGAATTACTTTTAGATAACCGTAAGTATAAAATGAGTGTATTAAAAATGGCTTATACTTTCGCTGTACAAGCAGTCGATGGCTATTTTGAAGATCAAGATGCGATTGATATTTCTAGCATCCTATCAAATGCCGACTTCATGGAATTAAAAGAAAAGAGCATTGTTCGTGATTTAAGCAAAAGTTCTTTATGGAATACATTAAATACAAATAGCGAAAACCACTACTTTATTTTATTAAGTGATAAAGATGGCCTCTTCTGTTTCATTCGTCTATTTGATATTTTTGATGTTGTCGTTCATTTATCAGAAAAGAGATATGAACTTCCTTCACCAATTGTCGGCGTTAATGATGTAAATAAGCAAGAATTTTACGTTCAAACTTTAAAACAGTATATGGACGGGCTCTTTAAAGAAAAATCACCTTTTATTTAATTAGAAACAGAACATACGGTCTCCTTTCTTGATGAAAAGACACTGTGTTATAATAAGTATGAAAAGAACAATACAATCACATAAACCAATTATAAATTGTATATAAATAAAAAAGACTAGTGTGCGGCTACACACTAGTCCACGTAACTTAGCAGATTGGATTGTTCATTTATCCTATTTGTTTCTTACAAACAAAACAACCCACATTCTATTGGCATAGGTGGGTTGTTATTTTTTGAGCTTGTCTATTAAAACGACGACGAATGTTAACAATGCAACGAGAAACAGTCCACCTTGCAGTAACAACGCTATTTCACTCACTTATTATCACCCCCCTCCTAATTGGAGAAGTGATAATTGAACAACCAACCGCACCTTAAGTTACTATTTAATTTTACCATATTTTCTGATAGTTTACGATGAAAACCCGCAAGTGATTTACTTGCGAGTTTTTTACCCCGTATTAACAGGCAGTAAACAAAATGAAGCAAAACATAGGTGAAACTGCCTCTAAATACCCGATTGGTGAAGGCTAATAATCCTTTGGGACAATTCACCCAAAGGATGAAAGCTTCACTTTATTTCTCACTATTTTTTTAATGCATATGCATCAGCTATCATTTCACCAACAATTTTATTTTCTTGCTTCTTATCTTCCTTCAATAAAGGAAATAACAGTTCTGCCACTTCATATGCCTCTTCTAAATGTGGATATCCTGATAAAACAAATGTATCAATTCCTAAAGCTTCATATTCTTTTATTCTATTTGCTACTGTATGCGGATCTCCAACAAGCGCAGTACCTGCACCACCTCTTACAAGCCCGATGCCAGCCCATAAATTAGGACTTATCTCTAACGACTCCCGTGTACCTTTATTTAAATGGGTCATTCGTTTTTGACCAACTGAATCATATCTTGCAAATGTCTTTTGAGCAAGCTCAATTGTCTCATTATCTACATATTGAATTAAACGTTCTGCCTCTTCCCACGCTTCTTCTTCTGTTTCTCTTACAATTACGTGTAATCTAATGCCAAATTGAACCGTACGCCCCTTTTCTTCCGCAAGTTTTCTTACTTCATCTATTTTCTCTTTCACTTGCTTTGGTGGCTCGCCCCACGTTAAATATACATCACTATGTTCTGCTGCAACTTCCTTTCCAGCAGCGGATGATCCTCCAAAATATATAGGAGGGTATGGCGTTTGAACTGGTGGGAACACAACTTTACTATCTGTAACTTTAATATGTTTTCCTTCTAATGAAATGGTCTCACCTTGCAAAGTCGATTTCCAAACTTTTAAGAATTCATCAGCTGCTTCATATCTTTCATCATGTTCAAGATATAATCCATCTCCTTGTAATTCAACTGGATCTCCTCCAGCTACTACATTAATAAGTAACCTCCCGTCTGAAATTCTATCAAATGTAGAAGCCATCCTCGCTGCAACTGTCGGTGACATTAGTCCTGGTCGAACTGCTACTAAAAACTTTAATTTCTCTGTCTCAGCTGCAAGTGCCGATGCAAGTACCCATGGATCTTCACAACCTTGACCAGTTGGAAGTAACACACCTGAATATCCTAAATAATCGGCTGCCTGTGCAACCTGTTTATAATAACCATACTCAGCTGCTCTTCCTCGTTTTGTCGTTCCTAAATATCGACCATCTCCATACGCCGGAATAAACCATAATAATTCCATACCTTTACACACCCCTTATTTATTTTGAAACGTACACTAAAATACTCTATATAAATTACCCCTAATAATTTATATGTTAATTTCCTATCTCTCCTTTAAAATTATCTCGCCATCTTAAAAACTTCACTTCTAGTAAACGAATAAGTGAATCAGAAAACTTCCCAACGAATGCAAAGATAATAATACCGACAAATACAATATCTGTATTTGAAAATTGCCTTGCATCCATAATCATATAGCCAATACCTTCTGTAGATCCCATAAGTTCTGCTACTACTAAACTCACCCATGCTACTCCTAATGATAATCTTGCCCCAAGTAATAGATTTGGCAATGCTGCCGGTAAAATTAGTTTCGTAATTAATTTTCTTTTACTAAACTCTAACACTCTCGCAACATCAAATAACTTTGAATCTACACCTCGTATTCCTAGAAACGCATTTACGTATAAAGGAAAAAATGCACCATCTGCAATTAATAACACTTTCGATGTTTCACCAAAACCGAACCATAATACGAAAAGCGGTGCAACAGCTAAGTGAGGCACAGTTCTTAACATTTGTACTGACGGATCTAAATATTGCTCGCTTCTCGTTGAAAACCCAACAATCGTTCCTAATATAATTCCTAGACTCCCACCAATAAAGAAACCAGCCGCAGCCCTGAATACACTGATACTTAGATGACCGTATAACTCTCCTGTTTTTATAAGTTCTTGAAAAGCTAGAAATATATCTAATGGCGTTGGTAAAACTGTTTTAGAGACTAAATCGAATACGCCAGCTAACTGCCAAATAATTAATACGACAATTGGTATCGTAATCGCTCTTACTAACACTTTTACATTTGTCTTTCGCAATTTTTTTACATTGCTTTTGCCAATCGTTATACTCGCCCTTTTCACAACAGCCTTCGTATTTTCCAATTTACAAAACCTCTTTTCATTTCGCCTTTATTGCTTTTTCTACGAAAGAATTATCTACAACTTTATCTGTTTTGATTTCTTTCTTTATAGAACCGAGCTTATATTGAAAATCTGCTGTCTGTTGCTGTTCTGCAACTATTTCTTTCGTTACCGGAACTAAGATGGGTTTGTCGTGATTAAACACTTCTTTTACAATATCTGCATCTATTTTCTTTGCAGAAGTGTATATTTTTATTGCTTCATCCAAGTTTTCATCTTGCCATACACGTGCTTTTTCATATACTTTAAGGAATTTCTCCACTAATTCTGGATGCTCTTTCGCAAATTTTGTTCTCGCAATTAAAAACTCTGGGGAAGATACCTTTAATTGTTCACCATCTGTAATCACCTTCGCTCCTTTATTTACCGTATGTAACGATATGAAAGGATCCCAAATTGCCCATGCATCTACTGATCCTGATTCAAATGCTGGCTGCGCTTCATCTGGTTGTAACTGAATGACATTTACATCTTTTGCATTGATACCTTCTTTATCAAGCGCTCGATACAATAAATTAAATGCGCTACTTCCTTTTGCTACTGCGATTTTTTTAGCTTTTAAATCTTTTACACTCGTAATCTTGCTATCCTTTTGCACAAGAATCCCTGTTCCTTTTCTCGCATAACTTGTATTAGCAATTTCGGTAAATTCAATACCAGCTGCTTGCGCGGAAATAACTGGAGAGTTGCCAACTTCACCAAAGTCTAATCGATTTGATGCGATTGCCTCAAAATAAGGAGGTCCGCTTTGGAACTCTGTCCATTTCACCTTAACTCCTTCTTTTTTAAACTCCTCTTCAAACCATCCCTTTTTCTGTGCCAATAAAAGTGGGCTTAATCCTTGCTGAATACCAATTTGTACTGTTACATCTTCCTTCTTACTACTTGCTGTTCTTTTTTCACATCCGAATAAAAATAAAGAAATAGCTAATGCAAAAGAAAGAATTTTGATTTTTTTATACATATACTCACCCTTTCCCTATATACTTGTTTGAATTAGTCCCCCGCGTTCAAACTGCTGTAATACTTTCTTTCGAATTTCTTGGAATGACTCCGAAGTTTTACTACGCGGATAAGGTAAATTATTTTCAATCACTTTATGTATTTTTCCAGGCTTTGCACTCATGATGACAATTCTGTTTGAAAGATATATTGCTTCGTCTATATCATGTGTAACAAATATCATTGTCGTCTTTTTTTGTTCCCAAATGTTGAGCAGTACTTCTTGCAAATGACTTCGGGTAAATGCATCCAGTGCTCCAAATGGCTCATCAAGTAACAATACATTTGGATCTCTTAGCAACGCTCTTGCAATGGCAACACGTTGTGACATCCCGCCTGATATTTCTTTCGGATATGACTTTTCAAAACCGTCTAGCCGAACAATTTCAACCCATTCCTTTACCTTATCCTTCACATACTTATCTTTTAATGACAAATCAGCCGCAATATTTTCTTCCACTGTAAGCCACGGAAACAATCGATGCTCTTGAAATATAAATCCTTGCTTCTTACTCGGTTTTGTTATACGCTCCCCGTCAATAATGATTTCTCCTTCAAAATCGCTGTCTAAGCCTGCAATAATTTTTAATAGTGTACTTTTTCCGCAACCACTCGGACCAATTACTGTAACAAAATCACCTTTCTCTAATTGAAAATTAATATTCTCTAATACTTGAACAGTACGAGTTTGTTTCGAAAAATATTTTGATACTCCATCAATTGAAACAGTCACTTCTTCGCCTCCTTGAAATGATTCATCTAAATGAACAGATTCAGTATTTATGCAATAAAAAAACCAAAGGCATTTTATCAATAGATAAAATGCCTTTGGTTTCTCCAATCAGCAATACGTAATAGAATTAAGTACATATTATACAAATATTTCCGATAAGTCAACTGAGTTTTGTTAAAAAAATACATATGGTTCGTTTGAACATCCTTATTGTCATTTATTTTTTATGGTTCTTAATCCACTGTAACCAATAAGAAAACTCACATGCCAAATGCATTTGGTGCGATTTAATAAGGCTATTAGGACAAAGTGCTGGAAACTCTACAACTAGACTTACTTCTATACCAGTATCTGTATCTTTGAATTGATGTCGAACTCCACCAATAGTAGTACCGTCTTTCATACGTGCAACACCTGTTGATTGGTATTGATAAGACTTATCTCTAGGTGTCTTCAATCCCGTTTCGTCACCAAAAACAATAAAAAATTGAACTGGAAATGGAGAATTACCAGTTGTTTCGATAACTTCTAATTCATTTTCCCCAAACGGTCTTAGTACATAGTGATCAGGACAAGCTGACAAGTTCACCTGATTATTTTCACGTGATTGTTCAAGCATAAAACTGTCAATCCCATTTATCGCTTCTTCTGCTGTAATCCCATCTAAATAGATACTTGTTTTTGAAAATTTCCGTCTATTACCAGATAAAACTGTAGCGATACGCATACCCATTTCACTTAATTTAAGTTTAGACTTCAACTTATCATACATTTCATCGTATGAATAATTTAATTTTAGTTCCGTTAGTTTTTTTATCATATCGTCTGTATCATTTAATTCTTGCTCTTTATGTCCTAATGTATTTAAAACTTTTTTAATACGTTCTCTTTTCCATTTTGTAAGTTGTTCATTCGAAATATTGTTTCCATCGATCATAATCTTCATATACATTCTCCTTCTCTTTGATCATATCGCAGTGTATTTAATACTAAATTAACCATTTCTTGCTTCGTATCTAAATTCAAATTCACCTCTGAATGAGCAACACTGCTAAGACCGTATAAAATAAAACCTGAAGCTAGTAATGAGTTATCAGTATTAAAAATCCCCGTTTTCATCCCTTCCTCAATCACTTGTCGAATTAATGGCTGAATTCGCGTGAATAATTTCTGTTCCAGTTGAAAATGTTGTTCTGTCTGAAAAGAACTCACATTTTTATAAGGCGCTAATTTTTCAATAAATGTCCAAAATATATTTAGAGAATCTTCCATCTTTTGCATGACAGACCGTTCATTTGAAATTAGTACTTCTTCGATTAACTCCATATTTTTCACAATAAAATCATTTAACACTTCATCAACAAAGTTATCTTTAGACTTGAAGTAATAATAAAATAAGCCTGTTGCTACACCTGCATGATTCACAACATCTTTTATGCCAAATCCTTTCATACCATTTTTCATATATAGTTCAAAGCCAATATCCATTAACTCTTGTCGTCTTATATCTGGTTCTTTTGATATTCTTTTCATAGGTCATCTCCTACTAATTTTGTCCTCGACTGAATCTGATTCAATCATAAACGACTGAACTATATTCAGTCAATATTAATTTCCACAAAAAAGAGTAATCCCAAGAAATATACATCTAACCTTAGACTTATCAAAAAAGTTAGATTATATAACTTGAGACTACTCAATTTCATTAAACACGTACTCTATTTTCAAATCGATTACAATTTAGTTTAACCTCACTCTTTCTGTTTCTACAATCATTTGAGGAAGCGTCTTTTGAATTATTTCCTCTAATACATGAAGAGCTTCATTCACATAACCATCCTCAAACCTTTCTAAAGGCTCAGGCAACTCATCCTCATCTAAAATAAAATATTCTCCACTTGGAAGTACCAAAACATCAATAATTAAGTCTTCAAATGACACTAGTTCATCTGTTATTTGCGTATTTTTTACAACATTAAAATAAGAGCCTACATACATTCCATTCTTATCTCTCCATATGTATAAATTGTACGGACGATTTTCCCAGTAGTATGCAATGGTGTAACTTCCTTTTGGGATTGTTAAACTCGCACAATGTGCAGTCATTGTAAATGAATACTGAACCTCATGAAATAACACAATACTTTGCAACTGCTTTTCAAGTAATAAGCAAGTGTGATCTACCGTTGTCGAGTCATATCGTATTTTTCTTTCTATAATTTCACTTTTGGATGTTAGTAATTTATTCATTCTTTGTTTCCCCTTATGCTATTTCTAGCTTTATTATATCGGTTTATATAGTCATAAAGAAGTATTTGGTCTCCAAGTACACAATAAAACTCCCTCTTATTTTAGAAGGAGTTTTTCACTGTCCATGCTTCATATTTTTTCACTTCTAATGGAAGCTCATTTGTTTTCAGCCACTCTACTGCACTACATACAAGTGGAGATGAATTGTCTTCTGTAATGCTTTCTATAGAAACCCATCTCGCTCCTAAAGAATCTTGACCTTCAAATTGTTTTGGTACTATGATTTTCCCTGCACTCTTTTCAACATCATACAAAACTGCAATATGGTGTACATGTGTATAATCTTTAAACTTTGAAGGGTATTGAAAATCAACCGTACCTACTTGCTTTATAACCTTTACTTCTAATCCAGTTTCTTCTTTATATTCCCTATGGAGTGCCGATAACAACGACTCCTCTTCATTTAAGCTCCCACCAGGTAGATCATATCTGTTCTTATATGGACCTTTAATTTTATCTATTACTAATATGTTATTGTTTTCGATACAAATGCCATACACACCAAACGCACGATGAAAATTAGTAGCATTATTCATATTTTAACTTCTCCGTTACCCTATCATAAAAGTTCCGTTCTTCATCAACATTTAAATGGACACGACTTACTGTTTTAGAAAATCCATATAACAATTGTACTTTCGCCGGCTCTTTAAGTATAATTTCAAATGTTGGCGGTTCCTTTATAAATTCCATCACCGTTGCGTCAAGAACCTCTTTCTCTTTCTTTAAAAGTTCTCCTTTATAGAATGTAATCTTATCAATTTGTGTAAAAGGTATAATGATTTTCTTTCCTAATCCGATTTGAATGATTACCTTTTCTTCCGTAACAATAATTGGATTTTTACGCATTGCTTGTATTTCAGCTAAAAAATAAAACATTGCATATACGTTTAAAATAAGTAACACCCATGCTACAACTGGATTCCATTGATGAAACAAATAATGAAAGCCGATACTTTCTATTAAGGTCGCATGGATGATCATAATATATACACCTATTGCGCCAGTCTTTTTGTGATATGAGTATACGTATTCACCTTCTGGTACTTTTTCACGCCACGATAAAAATGCATAATAGATTAACTTACACTCTGTTACAATAATATCTACTAATTTATTTCTTTTCATAGCAGCGTCAAACGCAGCATCAATTGCATAAGAAAATGAAGAATACTCACTTTTATTTTCTTTATATTTTTTTATTATGTTAGGAAGCTTTCTAACAATTTTATATAGAAGGAATAACTCTACACATACAAAAGCAATTTCTCCTGCAACTATACTATAAGAAACGTATGAAAAAGCTTGTAAATAGTCGCTTGGAATAATAAATCTTGCAAATATATAACCAGCTATTACGACAGGGAATATATACGTTAACGAGTATCTTTTTCGAATAATAAAGAAATACGTAATGACCGGAATTACAAACATACAATCTAATAATGACCCAAGAACAACTTCTTTCGGAGTAGCTGGTACAATCGGAAGAGCATACAATAAATAGTTTGATAATAAGATTAAAGATACGAGTCCAATCCATATACCTTTTCGCCTTCGCGAAAGTGTGACACTCATACTTTCACTCCTCTATTTAAAAACCTCGTTTAAATGGTCTTTATAAAATGAAATAGCCCGTTCAAACTCTTTAACTTCTTCTACTTTTACGACTGTTTCAAGTAATAATTTCATCGCGGATTCATGATCGTTTACGTTATATTTCGCTAATGACAAAAATACTTTCATCACATCATTATCTGGAAACTGCTGCAAACCTGTTTCTAAAACAGTAATTGCTTTATCATACTCGCCTATACAACGATATGTACTACCAAGACCGATATATGCGCCGCAAAGTGACTCCCCTTCAAGACCGTTTGCAATTGCCTGTTCATAATACGGCATAGCTTCTGTTTCAAGACCCATTACATCATGTATCCAGGCACATTGATAAAGTACTTCTGCATCCCTCGTAAAGTTTGTTAATCCGATGAGTATCTCTTTAGACTGCGCATATTTCTTTTCTTTCCGGAGTTTAATAGCTTGCTTTAATAAATGTTCCATAGAATTCACTCCTCACCAATTATTCTATGTATCCATATTGAATGGTTAACGTTTGTGTAAAAGTAAAATTCCCATAAATTAAAGTTTCGCTTACCAATATATACTATGCGGATTCACTCTTATCCAAATACTTAAAATTATAAAACAGTAATGCGATTACATAGTACTTCTAACCTTTTGACAATTTCTTTCGCTGTTTCATCTTTTCCATTACATAACTGCCATTTACCGTCTTGTCCAATTACGTAGTGCATTGCTCCGCGCGAATATAAAGAATGTGGTGAATTTGCAATCATTACACTCGCCTTCGCTTCTTCCATTCTATTTTTCGCTCTTTCAAACAGTTCTTCTTCATTTACGTCACTTTCAAGTTTAAAGCCAACGAGTACAGTTTCTGGATCCCACTCTTTTATTTGTTTTAATACTTTCGGTGCCTTTTGAAAATGTATAATTGGCGCTATATCACTTGAGATTTTTCCATTCATATCAAGAACATTGCCCTCTTGATCACAGATCTTGTCCACAATCCAATCAGATCCAGCCGCTGCCATAATAACCGCATCGACTTTTTCATGCGTAATGATACTCTTCATTTTATCTTGTAAATCAACAATTCCTTCAAATGGGTGTAATTCTAATTGATTGTTTATATCATTCGGTTTCTCCGCAAAATAACCATGTAAATATATAACATAGGCCCCTTTACTTATAAGTTCTTCGGCGATTATCCTTCCAATTGTTCCTTTTGCCATATTCGTATGACCACGAACTTGATCCCATTTTTCTAAACAACCACCGCTTGTAATTAATACCTTTTTCCCCTTCATTGTAACCATCCCTTACTAATTTTTCTTACGAAACCATTCTGTTCCAAAATCAACTATATCACGTTGTTTCATAAGACGGCACTTTGCGTTTCCTATTTTTCCTATTTTTACAGTTCCTTTTTGCTCAAATTCCACACCAATTTCTACAAATTTGTCAGAATCGTAATCCATATCAACAAATTCTTTCCACACTCTTTCACCATTTTCTATAATGGGTGCCCCTACTTTTATTAACTCACATGCACCAGAACGTACTTCTGATAAATGTACAGAAGTATTGGAATCATATCCAACACCAATTAATAATATGTATCCGTCTAAATCGTATATTTTTCTTAATGGAGATTCTTCTCCTAAACTCATTGATAGTGACTGATTCATCGTTATTTCTTCTGCATGTCTTCCCCATGCAGCAAAACTTCCTAATGGATGGTTACTACGTACTACATTCGGATATGTACGAAAACATTCAACTACTTTTCCCATTGCCCTTGTTGGCGTTATATGTGGCTCAAATGCTGGGACGTTATCCCGAATAATTTGCCACCATTCTTCAGGTACAGGTGGTCTTGACCAATGTTTCGGATCAGATAAATCCGAAGATTGAGTTGGCATAATAATCGTTCCCTCTTCTGTAATAACTTTCATTAATGCTTCTACTACTGCAACTGCACCTCCAGATACCCAGCCTATGGAACTTAACGAAGAATGTACAATAACTGTCATTCCTTTTTCTAATCCTAATTTTCTTAAATCATTTGTAATTGTTTTAATTGTATTTGGCAATGGCGTACTTGCCACTATTTCATTCATTTTCACGATTGTTCCCCCATTTTATTTTAAACTACTACATACATATATTATCATATTTTTCTTAATTTTTAACTTAATCATTTTTATCTACGCAAAAAATGGTAATATATTGATTTTATATAACAAAAAAGGCAACATGAAGGCGTTACATCACAGCAATAAAAACAATATATTTAAACGAAAGAGCCCACCAAAAATGATGAGCTCTTTGTTCCATTTATCCTTCAATTGTAACTCCAGTAAACATCGATAAATTTCCCGTTATTTTCTCACCTACACGTAAAAATAACCCTGCGGCTCTCCCGCTAATACAGTGTGAACCAATTAATAGTTTACCAGTATACGGACCATCCCATGTGTCAATTGTATAGTCAGGCATTTCTATGTATTGCTGATATATTTTCTGCTGTTCAAAGTAATACTCTGTTTTATCTTCAGCTAATAGTTCATTATTTTCAAATATAGATACCCCTCCGCCTTCACGGCCGTATAAAGGTTTAGAAACATAGGATTCATTTCTTTCTATAAATGGTTTATTTGTAAAATATGTTGGTAAGAAGTATTTTTGAATGGTCTCTCGCTCTTCGTCCCCAAAGAAAACTTCATCTTCATAAAGCTGCCAAATTAATGCGAGCACACTTTTATTTTGCATAAGGAAAGCAGCTGGTGGATTAATGATTTCCACTCTACCTTGCGCAATATGATCTAAAAACTGGAGTCCAATTCTTTTCCCGTTTTTATCAGCATCTGAAACTAAATATTCAATTGGATATAGTCTATATAAATAATGAATTCGTTCACCATTTTGCGTATAAATACCATCATCTGCAACGACGATATCCTGTATACCTATATAATCCGTTGACTGATTTAAGCAATAACTTCTTAAAAATTGAACCGTTTGATGGTCTTCATCATGCCAATCATAACTCGTAAAATAAATCGTTTCTCTAGGATCTATACTATAGTCATGTTTAATTTGTTCCCACGCCTGCACAATATGCTCTTCTATATGATTTGGGTGATTTACATCGTGATAACGGCATAATACTTCATTTGCGACCGATGGCTCTAAATAACCTGTTGGTGTATCACAATTTACTTCTATTAACTTTATATCTTCACCATTTACGATAAAGTCAAATCTCGTAAAATATGAAAACAAACCAGTGTGTTTCATTCTCGCAATTTCCCACGTTTCAGCAGGAAATCCTAGTGTTTGAAAATCTTCTGTCGTATTTACAATATATTGATACGTTCTATATAACACGTACATAATTTCTTCTGTCGCTTTTGAAATAGCAGTATAAGTTTTTACTGGCATACGATACATACCTGTTGCCATGTATTGATTCCATTCTTCCTTCTCTAATAGACTCGGCCACGTAAATCCATTCCGACCAGCCTCTTCCGCAAGTGAAAACCATACTTTCATATACTCTTTCTGCTCTTGTTCTGTATACATAATCCTATTATCCTTTCGTGTTATGATCCGGCCGGTGCTTTTGCGTTCCCAATTCCACTTGAACCTGAATTCACTTTTGGCGTTTGAGTCGTAGATGATTTCGGCGTATTTGTATCTGGCGTCGCTTTATTTGAGGAATTTGGCTGTTGTTTATTTAAATCCACTTTATTAGAAGAATTATTGTTGTTACTGTTAGTTCCGCCGTAGTATCCTCCTCCACCGCTGCCACCAGTTCTACTTTGGTCTTTCTCACGATATGGAATAATATTATTTGCATACGGTTTCTTCATTATATTTGGTTTTGCTGTATTATTCATATTTGAAGTTCTACTTGCTAATAAATATCCTGCTACGAATGGAAGTATCGGTAAATGTGAATTTTCATGATACGATGAAAATGATGGATTCATTTCCTTACATAACTCATCATTTTCTACATTTTCATTAGTAGGCGTTTTATCATCGCAATTTAATGTTTCTTGTTCATTTCCCTGTTTTGCACCATCTGTTTTAACAGCAGTACTTTCTTGTTGAGCAGTATCTTCTTCATAATCGCCACATCCAGTTAATAAAAAAGATGATACCCCTATTGAAGTAGCAATTTTTATAAATTTACTTTTATCCATTCTCATGTGTTATACACCTAATTTCCATTATCTATATTTTTCCAGATACCTTTATTATATAATGTAAATGTTACTTTTTTCAAACTAAACACAATATATATTTGCATATTTTCGTACTATTTTTCCAAATAACAATGAAACCTTTCAATCCCCGGATATTTTTCTCCTAAACTTTTAATCTGAAAACCAATTTTCTTATAAAATTTTACTGCCTCAGCGTCTGTCTCTGCCTCTAAATACGTCAATTGATACATTCTTACTATTTCCTTTATCATTTGCACCGCTATTCCTTTATGACGATATTGCGGTACCACTGCTATGTGGCATATTCTCGCTTTATTTGCTCCGATTATTTCCATACCTATGCAAGCCTTTTCTTCATATCTATGCAAAGTCCCTTTATTGCTTTCATAAAATAAAACTGCTTTCTTTTTGCTAGTTTCACTTGGGCCGACTGCATACAGTAGTACATTTAATATGGAATCTTTCTCAATTTGTTCAACACATTGCAAATTCATATCATCATTCCTTTCTATGAAAAAAGATTAGCTCTTTATATAAAGAGCTAATCTCATTACGCAGTGATTTTTTCTTCTTTCTTCACAACGACTGCTACATAACTATGTAGTATCATTCCGATAATAACGAGGCTCATACCAATCCAAGATAAAGATGACGGAATTGGTGCAGATAACAAGATAAGTTCTCCCACTAGCGCAAATAAAACCTCACCAGACTGAGTCGCTTCCACTGTTGCTAGTTTTTGTGGATCATCTTTTACAAGATCTGTTGCAAAGAAGAATAGTACAGTCGCGATTAAACCGGAACTAACTGCTACAATAAAACACTGGAAAACTTGGCTACTTGACGGTAGACCACCTGTTGATACTTCATAACCAGATAGTAAAAACCAAAATGGTAAACTGGCTAATGTCATACCGAGAACTCGCTGGAATACATCTAACTCACCTTTACAAACTTGCATCATTTTTCGATTTCCAAGAGGATACGCAAACGCTGCAATAAGTACAGGAACGACACATAAAACAGTTTCACGAATTCCTAATGAAGAAGCATGTTCTACTTGCATAAGTACAACACCGCATAAAATAATACCCGACATAACTAATTCCTTCATTGGGAGTTTTTTATGTAATGGATCTACCGCAAAAAATGGTGTTAATAAAATCCCTGCGACGATTGTAATTTGCCATGTTGATGCAACGAGCCAACCAGGTCCAAAAGCTCCGGCAAAACTAAGTGGTGCATAGAAGAGACCAAATCCAACGATACTCCAAACTAACCATTCTTTCGGATTGTTTTTCATATATTGAAAGAGTTGCTTTAAGTTTCCTCTATACATGACAATAAGTAAAAGCATTGGAACCATAAAGTAGTACCGTAATGATGCACTCCAAATCCAGCTTCCACCTTCTAAGTCCATCGCCCGGTTTAAAACGAAGGTAAAGGCAAAGAAAAATGATGCCAATATCCCTACTGCTATAGCTTTCATTATAAAACCCCTTGTTCAGTTTCTTCTTACTACTATACAACAATTTAAATATAATTAAAATTCGAATTTTTCATCTCGCGTGTATCTAGCTCTATATAGCTTTCTTAACTGACTAATATGAGCTTGATGGTACCGATTATGGTCAGCTATGTGCCATATCCCCCACCTTATAGTCGCATTTTCTCCCTTTTCATAAAAAACCTCTCGTGTTAAATCATTTTCTGTTAGTTTCATACATTCCTCATAAAACATATGTTGCACAACTTTATAATCTTGCATTAATTGTTGCAACGTCTGTTTTCTTAAACTTGGCAGCTCTCCTGCTTCATTTAACATAGGTCCATATATATTTTCAAGTGCGAGCGGAATTGCTTGTCCTTTTAATCGGTACACCCAATGTAAATCGACAACTGCTAAATGTTGAAGAAGTTGTCCAATACTATTTTCATTATTTTCTGTCCCTTTAAATGACAGTTCTTTTTCATCAGTTCCTTCTACTAACTTTTGCAATCGTTTAAATGTATCAGTGACCGTCGCATACAAAATCGCTACTTGCGGGTTCATATTTCTTTCCAAACGTAGATCTTTCATACGAAACTCCCTCTCTTATAAAAACAACACCATATGTTCATCATCACTATACACACCATTCATCTTTATAGCTCTCTTTTCAATCCCATACGTTTTAAAGCCCATAGATTCATACAACTTTTTTGCTGGCTCATTTGTGGAAACAACACCTAATGTCAATTGTTCCAAGTCCATTTCTCTTGCTCTTTCAATTGCCTTACGTATTAACTCACGTGCAAGGCCACTTCTTCGATTGCTTGCATCTACATACATGGCAACGATATGCCCTTTATGTTTATACGCCTTTTTCTCTTCTGTTAGTAAAGTGACAACTCCAACTAATTGATTCTCTTCATTAAAAACACCAAATGTACAACTAGTAGCAGCTGTTAAATTACTTTCCACTCGCTTAATAGGATTTTCCTGACGAATCGCCTCTTCATAAGTTGTTACAAATGCCTCAGGGTTTACTTGTAATGCTTGTAACCGTAAGTCCCAATATTTTTTTGCATCTTCTTTCGTAAGTAATCGAATCATATTTCTCTAGCCCCTTTTAATTAACATAATATTTTTATAAACTACTAATTAAAGATTGATATTCTTCTCTTAACATACTATAACGATAGCGATGAATGAACTGACCTTTACGTAATCGATCATTTCTCATTAACCCTTCGCATACAAAACCAGCCTTTTCATAGCTCTTTCTAGCTTGAAAATTATCTTCATCTACACGTAGCCATACTTTTTCTAATTCAAATTCAAAGAATGCCACATGTAACATACTATTTAAGGCCGCTATTCCATACCCTTTACCCCAGTATTCTTTATTACCAATTGCGATTCCCAGTTCTGCATTTTCATTTGTTTTATCAAAGTTTTTAAGATCTATCCATCCAATATGTATGCCGTTCTCTGTAGTGATTGCTCTTTGTTCATAACCATTTTTTCGATTTATACATGCTTCAATCCATTTTTTTGTATCTTCACGAGTGAACGGTGGATATTGATCTGGTACAACTAAATGTTTTGTTACTTTTGTATCTAATGACCATTGATATCGGTCTTCTACATCATCTAGTGTCAGTTCTCTTAATTGAACGAATGGTATATTCATTGTATTATCCCCTTTTTACTTTCCTATAGAAAACCCTTCGAACATTCTTCCTCCATACTGTTCTAGCGTTTTTTCTACAAAAGTAATTAATTTCATTTTTTCTCCCGTTGTATAAAAATGATCGAACGCCGCTACAAATTGATCTGCATAATGTTCATCATATCTTCTAAGTACCCTTATAAACCATTTTGAACTTCCAAGCCATTTCCCATTTACTCTTAATACATATTCATGTAATAAATCAGCTAATAAATTCGCGATAAACAACTCTTCTTCTCTTTTTGATGCACCAATAAAATCATCCAGAGTATCTGTAATAAAATAACGCTTCTGCTCCATCATTTCTTCCGTCCATTTAGCTGGTCCTTTATTTAGTAACTCATTCGCTTCGCTTTTTAATTTCTCAACAATTTCATTTTCCCCTTTTAATACAATACCTTCTGCAACTAATTGTGGTAACGAAGGTCTTCCGCGGTCACAATCTATTTTAAAAAAGGTTTTTAACGTTTCAAAATTATGTACAAATACCTCAACTGGCCATCCATTACTATAGAAAGATTCTCTATAACAAGATGACAAACTACAATCTATTATTACAATGTCCAGATCAGATGTTTTTGTCGCTTCTCCTCTTGCAACACTTCCTCCAAGTAAAGCTACATCACAATTCGGAAATTGTGATGTAATGATGCTTTGTGCCGCTTCCATTGCTTTCATAACCGTTCCCCTTTTCTTATTTCACTTTCTTTTTTTCAGCTCTTTCACTCGCTTTTTTTATATACGGCTCTGCGTCTGGTGTTTTGCATGACGTTGCCCCGTGATCAACGTGTACTTTTCCAATTTCACGTGCAATTTCAATCGCTGCTTGCTCTAAGTATTCATTACGAATTCCTATCGCGATTAAAGCACGATTCATCGCTTCTTTTTTTCTATTTTTTTCATTATGTATATTTACTTTAATTTCTTCTAGATACGGAGAGAAGAAATCGTCTTGTAACGTTTTATTTTTAATCGCTATATTTGCTAATAAAGACCAGCCTGCTCTTCCAATCCATTCATCATCACACGTTGTCCATTCTTCCATTCTTTCTATCGCGATCGGCGACGTACAAATAGCCGTCATTAAAACATCCATTAAACAATAATAATCAACTTCCTGTACCCATTTATTTAGCAGTTCTGTCGTAACTTTCTTTGGATCTAAAATCATTGTTGCTAATGTCATTGCATCCATATTTTTTGTTTCCCATAATAAAATTGCTAAATCATGATCTTTTTTTATTTTCTTTTTTAACAATTTTAAATTAGCAAAACTAACTCCGAATAGTGGCTCTTTCGCCCCATGGTTTTTATACGTTTTACGATTCTGTTCTGTTCCGTATTCCTCTAGCTGCTGCATTACTTCTTCAAGTAACATATGTCCACCTCTTTATCTTTTCTGTTGACTTCATATATGTATGTACGATATATTCTACATTACTTTTTGGTTTTCCTATATTTATTTTTAAAATACGGTATGTGAAATTTTACAGGTGCGTTTTAATGCAACAGGCACACTCTTCGTCAGCATTCTCTGTATAACTCACTCATTGGGTTTATTATATATAGCAACAAACTACATGCATTTTCATTCCATCCTTGTTTCATTTTAGTAAACCAGCAAAATATTGAAATCTTGCATACTTTTGGACAAACTTTTTTGCTCTTGTAAAAAAGTTTTTTTGCAATTACCTCCCTATAATTGCTAATATAGTAGAGTAGAACTTTTATAGAGAGAAGGAAAATTATGCACAATGGAATTCGAATGACAACTTTAGTGAAAAGGGCTATGTTGATTTGCGCGGGGGTATTATTTACATACGAAGCGGCCTTAGGATCAGCACATACTGCTCTAGCGAGTACAGAGGATGAAGCAAAATCTGTTCAACTTGTAAGTGAAATTCAATCATCTCTTGCACCGAAAGAAGCTCCAAAACAATATAATGGGCAAGTTAGAAAAGTAGCTTACTTAACATTTGATGATGGTCCTGGAAAATACACAGCTGAGCTTTTAGATATGTTAAAGAGAGAAAATGCAAAAGCAACATTCTTCCTTATTGGTTCAAATGTAAAAGCTTTCCCTGATCTTGTAAAACGTGAAGATGCTGAAGGCCACTACGTTGGAATGCACAGTATGACTCATAACTACAAGAAACTTTACACAGAAGGTCATTATGTAGATGAGATGAAGGAAGATCAAGGCTTAATCGCTGGCGTTTTAGGCAAATCACCAGTATTAACTCGTCCGTCTTACGGATCAATGCCAGGATTAAATGAGGCTCTTCGCAACAAAGTTGTTGAGAATGGCTTAAAAGTTTGGGATTGGACAATCGATTCTTTAGACTGGAAGTATAACAAAATGCAGGTTGATGCTGCATCAGCTAAAATTGTAGAAAACGTTCTAAATGGCGCTAACAAGCCAACAGAAGTTATCCTTATGCACGATATTCACCCACAATCCGTAAAAGCAGTACCTGGTATTATTAAAGGACTGAAAGAAAAAGGATATGAATTAGAAGCCTATAGTGAGAACGAACACTTCCCATTAAACTTCTGGCATGATAATCGTATGTAATGAAAAAGACTTGATTTCCTTTATTTAGGAATCAAGTCTTTTTATCGTTTTAGAATTATTCCTCGTATATTCCGCTCAAACTCCCCCTTCTCTAATATTAATAAAAATTCAAAATCACATGAATTTAACTTAAAAACATCACATGTTATACTATAATCTAGTTTAAATAAGTAGGTGCCATATGATCGTTTATACAGTACAAACTGAAGAAGCTTGGAAGCAATTTAAGAAACTTGGTTATTTAGAAGGAAGTAAAGAAAACATCGATTCCAATTTTATATATTCATATGACTGGATGGTGCGTGTTGCTAAAACAAGATTGCCTCATTACGAAGGTAACTATCCTATTTGGGTCTGGGAAGCAACTAATTACCCAAACCGAAATCATAAAGCTTGGGGTAAAAAAAATTCAAAAATGGTAATTTTAACACTAGAGGTACCGAAAGAATGGGTACTATGGAGTGATATTAGTTACTGGTGTTGTGCCATGGGTGATAGTTCTATGTATTTTCACAAAGCAAATAAACCTGCACTGGAAGACTGGTATACCTATATGGATAAAAAATACGGGATAATATTCGATTTTGACTATTTATTATCTCATCCTGATTGGTATAAAGATAAAGGGGATTCATTAAAAAAACAAGGTGTTATCGGCAAAATCCCCCTTTCCTTCGTAAAAAAAGTAAGGCGTTTTCGTGCTAAGGAAGATAAATCGCTTTATACACTCAGAAGTGATAACTGGGATAATAGGAAAGAAAACCGTATTAAAAAGATGAATCGAAAATTAAGAAAAAAAATCAAAAAGCAAAAAAAATTGCAAAAGCGACTTATACGAAATTAAAACAGAGGTATCAAAATACAGTAAGAAATTATGGATTGAATCTACAAATTCAATCCTATTTTTTATATTATCAACACTTTAGCACATATTACTCTTAAGGAGTGATATGTATATGGATTTTCTTTCAGCTGAATATTTGTCAGCCTTGCTTGCCATTATTGTAATTGATTTAGTTTTAGCGGGTGATAATGCCATTGTAATTGGATTAGCAGCAAGACGATTACCGAAAGATCAACAAAAGAAAGTTATTATATGGGGAACTATCGGGGCAATCGTGATTAGAGCTCTCGCTACTTTAGTTGTTGTTTGGTTGTTAAAAATACCAGGGCTACTTCTAATTGGTGGTGTACTTCTTATATGGATCGCTTACAAATTAATTGCTGAAGGCAAAGATCATGATATTAAAGCAGAAGAAGGTTTTTGGTCTGCTATTAAAACCATTATCATTGCTGATGCATTAATGGGCATTGATAATGTCCTCGCTGTTGCTGGAGCTGCGCATGGCAATTTTTCTTTAGTAATCATCGGGCTATTGGTTTCAATTCCAGTAGTAGTTTGGGGCAGTACATTAATTTTAAAATGGGTCGACCGTTATCCTATCATTATTACAATTGGAGCAGCTGTTTTAGCTTATACTGCCGCGAAAATGATTGTGGATGAAAAGTGGTTCACTGCATTTTTCGAAAGTAACCCTTTCATTAAATGGGCATTCATCATTATTGTCATTGCTGGTGTAGTGTTCTTTGGAAAGATGAAACAAAAGACTAAAGATGTTTCTATATAATAACAACGTTCTATTTATAAACAAAAGCGCCACTCATATGAGTAGCGCTTTTTAATATTTATTTCGTTTCCCCATCTTCAGTCGTCTTTACCTTCGTTTTATTTTTATCACGATGGTTATAGTTGTACTTCGAACGATCAACCGGTGTAAATCCTTCCGGTGTGTAGAATCGTAATAAGTCACCATTTACAACTTGGTCAGAGTATTTTAACGACTTTTGAACCATTTGTTCATTTTGTTTTATTTCGTCTGTTAATTCAACAGGTTTTCCAGTAGTAGTATCATAGTATTTGCCGTTCAGTGCAGTAACTGTTGGGCTTACGTAGTTACCGTTACGGAACGGAACGACTTGTTTATGCTCTGGTGATAATAAATCGGATCCGAACTGGACATAATTTTTCGTATCAGTACCTAGTAAGTGTAATAACGTTGGAAGAACATCAATTTCTCCTCCGTATTGATGCTGTACGCCACCCTTCATTCCTGGAACTCGAATGATTAATGGTACACGTTGTAATTGCGCATTTTCAAATGAGTTCATTTCTTTACCCATTATTTGAGACATTGCTGCACTATGATTATCGGAAATACCGTAATGATCACCGTACATAACGATAATCGAGTTATCGTATAAACCAGATTGTTTCAAATAATCCATAAATCCTTTTACTGACTCATCTAAATAACGTGCTGTTTGGAAATATGTGTCTACTGATGAATCACCTGTTTTAGCTGGTTCAATCGTTGCTTCCGCTTTATCAATCGGATAAGGGAAATGGTTAGATAACGTAATAAATTTCGTATAGAACGGTTGTTTCAATGTTTCTAATAATGGAATGGATTCATTAAAGAACGGTTTATCTTTTAAACCGTAGTTTACTACATCTTTTTCGTTCATATCATAGTATGACGCATCGAAGAATTTATTAAAACCAAATGATTTATAAATTTCATCACGGTTCCAGAACGTTTTATAGTTACCGTGAAACACTGCTGATGTGTATCCTTGTTGACCTAAAATAGCTGGTGCTGATTGATACGTATTATGAGCTTTATTTGTAAAAACAGATCCTTGCGGTAATCCATACATTGAGTTCTCTAACATGAACTCCGCATCAGATGTTTTACCTTGTCCTGTTTGATGGAAGAAGTTATCAAAGTATAACGTATTCGCATCTTTTGTAAATGAGTTTAAGAATGGTGTAACCTCTTGACCATTTAGCTTATAGTTTAATAAAAAGTTTTGGAATGATTCTAAATGAATATAAATTACGTTCATTCCTTTTCCTTTACCAAAGTACTCTGGATTTGGACTTGCATATGTTGATGCAAGATAATTCCTAACCTCAGTCATATTATCTCCATCAGCTAATGCTCGTTCTGTTGATGCTTTCGCACTTTGAATACCATCATAAATTGTAAAGTTGTACGCGCCTAAATATTTTACAATATAGTTACGATCGAATGTTCTTGTTAATAGTTCCGGACGGTCAGATTCTGCAAGTCCTAAGTTAACGCTGAATAATAAAATACCTGCTACAAATACTAGAGATAATTTATGCTTCGCAACACGGATTGGTTTAGGATTTACAAATTTCGTTGCGACTAAAACAATTAGAATAATCGTATCTAAGAAATATAGTGGATCATATACGTGTAGCAATGCAAAAATACTACCACCTAAATCTCCAAAGTTATTCGATTGTGTTAATGTCGGGAACGTAATAAAGTCACTGAAAAAGCGATAGTATACGACGTTTGCGTATAAAAGAATCGACAATAACAAGTTGATAACAATTAACCAAATATAAGATCGTTTCCCTTTTGCAAATAATGCAAGTCCTAAAAATAGAACTGCTGAACTAAGCGGGTTAAAAAACAGCAAGAACTTTTGGATTGTGTTTGAAATTCCTAAATTAAATTCTGTTACATACGCTACATATGTTTTGAGCCATAATAATAGAACGGCAAACAGGAAGAATCCAAAATGATTGCTTAACACACTTTTGCTCTTTAATAAGAATTGTTTCATTTCTCCACCTCTTTTGATCATCCAAGGCTTATTTTTTTATAAGTCTGTCTCTCTATTCAATTTTTTATCTTCAAATAGATTTTATATATTTAACTATATGAAGAATACTAGTAATTATAATTTGAAGCTAGTATTTATTCAACTATTTCTTTTTAGACATTTTGACCTTGGTTTCTATTTAACAAAATAAATTTGTAACATTTCCTGTTTTCTCCCAAGATGCATCCACTAATTATGACATCACATACTATAAACCTTTATTCACTACTTCGCAAATAAATATGTCTCCAGTTCTGGAACATTCATGTAATATAATGAAATTCACAATAGATAGCATTTAATTTTTCGATATATATTATTTCTTCATTCAGTTATTTATGCTTTAGCCATTCTTCCATGTGCAACATCCAAATCTCTTCCCTCTAATAAAATTATTCTTGAATAATTATTCACAATCCATAAAAATAATGGATTATAAAAAACCTCGCTCTCATAACGAGAGCGAGGTTTTTTATCATTTATTATTGACCTTTGTACATTGCATCTACTTGTTTTTGAAGTTCTTCATTTTCTAAGAACTCATCGTAAGTAGCCTCTTTATCGATTACACCGTTTGGCGTTACTTCGATAATGCGGTTTGCAATTGTTTGTACGAACTGATGGTCATGAGATGTGAATAACATTGTACCTTTGAATGCGATTAAACCGTTGTTTAGTGCTGTAATAGACTCAAGGTCTAAATGGTTCGTTGGGTCGTCAAGTGTGATTACGTTCGCACCACTTAACATCATTTTAGATAACATACAACGAACTTTTTCGCCTCCAGATAATACAGAAACGTTCTTCTTAACTTCTTCACCTGAGAATAACATACGGCCTAAGAAACCACGTAAGAAGCTTTCTGACTCATCTTGTGGAGAGAATTGGCGTAACCATTCAACTAAGTTGAGGTCACTGTTCTCAAAGTACTTAGAGTTATCTCTTGGGAAGTACGATTGAGAAGTTGTAACGCCCCATTTGAATGAACCGCTATCTGGCTCCATTTCACCCATAAGAATTTTAAATAATGTTGTCATTGCAATATCGTTACGACCGATAAATGCAACTTTATCACCTTTATTTAAAGTGAAGTACACATTATCTAACACTTTTTCGCCATCAATTGTTTTAGAAAGACCTTCAACAGTTAATAAGTCATTTCCTACTTCACGCTCAGGTGTGAAGCCAACGAATGGGTAACGACGAGATGATGGTCTAATATCATCTAATGTAATTTTATCTAATAATTTTTTACGAGAAGTTGCTTGTTTCGCTTTAGATGCGTTTGAGCTAAAGCGCGCAATGAAGTTTTGTAACTCTTTTACTTTCTCTTCTTTTTTCTTATTAGCATCTTGCGTTAATTTTAAAGCTAATTGGCTTGACTCATACCAGAAGTCATAGTTACCAACATAAAGTTGAATTTTACCGAAATCAAGATCAGCCATGTGCGTACATACTTTATTTAAGAAGTGACGGTCATGGGATACAACGATAACTGTATTTTCAAAGTTCATTAAGAAGTTTTCTAACCATTGGATCGCTTTTAAGTCCAAGTGGTTGGTAGGCTCATCTAGTAATAGAATATCAGGTTTACCGAATAATGCTTGAGCAAGTAATACTTTTACTTTCTCTGCCCCAGTTAATTCTGACAACTTCTTATCATGAAGATCTTCACCAATACCAAGTCCTTTTAGTAAGATTGCAGCTTCTGACTCAGCTTCCCAACCGTTAAGCTCAGCGAACTCACCTTCAAGTTCAGCAGCACGCATACCATCTTCATCACTAAAGTCTTCTTTCATGTAAATGGCATTTTTCTCTTGCATTACTTTATAAAGTTGCGTGTGACCCATAATTACTGTTTCTAATACTGGGAACTCTTCGTATTCGAAGTGGTTCTGTTTTAATACTGCAAGACGCTCACCTGGCGTAATATGTATGTCACCTGTTGATGGTTCGATTTCTCCAGATAAAATCTTTAGAAATGTTGATTTACCAGCACCGTTTGCTCCGATTAAACCATAGCAGTTACCTGGCGTGAATTTTATGTTAACATCTTCAAACAATTTGCGATCCGCGAAACGCAAACTAACGTTACTTACTGTAATCATTTGTGTCCTCCTACTAATACCGCTTATTTCAGCGTTTTCTCACCGATTGTCTTAAAAAATCGCATATTACGACTCAATTATTGTAGACTATAGCTATTATATAGTAGAAGCTGGATGAATAGCAACGGTTGATTGCTATTCCTTTCTTTCCAAACTCGAATAAAATCTTTGTTTTTAATTATATTAAAGTTACATACACACTTTAAGGAGGATTCATTTTGAAAAAAATATTTATAATTGGAGCATTATGTTTATCAATTGAAATAACACAATAATTTATATGCATTTCGCATTATAACTAGCAAGCTAAAACGCTCAGAAAATATTCTGAGCGTTTTTATTTCCTTCTACAACTAAAGCACCCGTTAGTGTAAAAAGCTATTTCACCATTTGGATTGTTAACTTATCTTTTAGCATTGAACTATATGAGTCAATTTCATATTTTGTATTATTGATTTTTTCTTTTTTCATTTTTAACATATCGAATATTTCTAACTCTAAATCCCTTCTAGCCTCAAGAACTTTTATCACTCCTTCTACACCTGAATGGTTATGTTCTTTCCCATAGCCTTGGTTCGTGTAATAGTCGACAATTCCTTTGGACCATTCTGGATTTCTTTCTTTTAATGCCTTCCTAAATGAAAATTCAAGATCATCTTGTTCTACATACAATAACATTGGATTTAAATTCTCTATGATTTTTGCAACTTTCATTACATAATTTATTATTTTTTCTTTTTGTTCACCGTATTTAATCATCCCAATTGTTAATGGGTTTTGTATGAAACAACATTCAAAGATATAAACCTTATTGTCTTCTACAGCAATTTCAGCAAAGTCCTGCCATTTATCAGCAATTAATTCAACATTTTTATCGAATGGTAATTCGTATATATCGTTTTTAAAAATATCATTACATAATTCGTCCGAAAACTGGTCACCAAACTCATTTTTTATCTTTCTGTATGGTAATAAGTAATTGCTTCCTTTTTTTAGAACTCTTTTAAGAAGCACTTCTTTAAAATCTCCACTGTTAGATACTAATCTATCGAATTCAAATTTATTAAAACAAGATACACCATCATAGTCGGCTGGATGGTTCAAATTTCCCTCTAAAAATAGTTCAACTTCAATTTTATTTTGGCTTAAAATTTCATTTATTAGCTTTGCAGTGGTCGATTTTCCAAATCCAGGTAAACCTTCTACTATTATTAGTTTTGTATTCATAGTTATAAATCCCTTCCTTCAAAGTATTTAACCAAGATCAAAAAAATTACTTACTCCACTGCAATCACTCCTTCAAAATACGATATTCAACATTTCCTTTGAAAAATCCTTCTTAAAGTAACGTGATCGCTAGTTTAAGAACATTTTTTCACAATCCCTATCATTATTTTAACATAAATTTTCCATTTATCTTGTAAAAAAGATAGTCCACCATTATTTGAGTGAACTATCTAAAGTAAATTATATCTTTTAAATCAAATGGTTTGTCAGGAATCCCCAATCGTTGCGCTGGTGTTTTTACTATTTTCTTTTTCTCTTCCTTTGCAATTTAACTATATATAAGTGTTTAAACACTGTAATAACAGTAAAAAAGGATGCTAAATCATATGTGATTTAGCATCCCTCCTAATTTGTGTGTTATTTTATATTTTCTCTCCTATAACGGAACCAGTTACTTTTAAAAGTGGATTCTTTTATTTCCTTTCACTTAATTTCTTTGCATAATTCTTCATTTTACTCGTTAATCCTATTAAAGCAGGTAACAATATTGGCATCACAATAATAGCTAATAGTAACAGCGCAACACCAACAACGGATGCTACTTGTATAAGCGTTAATACACCTGAAGGGATTAATGCAGCAAATGTACCTCCTAAAATAAGTGCTGCTGATAATACGACTCCTCCAATATGACGAGAAGCAGTTACAATTTTCGTCGCTGGGTCCCCTTCTAACTCATTGTATCTCATCATTACAAAAATACTATAATCCACTCCTAAAGCGACTATCATTATGAAACTAAAGAACGGAACATTCCAGCTTAATGAATCTACATGTAAAACATGCGTACTAATTTGTTCACTTATCCCTAATGATGCAAAGTACGCTAATAGTAACGATCCAATAATAAAGATGGTATTTAATAATGAACGTGTAATCATCATTAATATAATCGCAATTCCAATTAACATAATTGTAGCTGTACGTAAGAAGTCTTGCCCTGTTACTTCTTTTAAATCAACGTTTCTAGCTGTCGTTCCTCCAATTGCTGTTTTCGCATGATTTAATTCCGTCCCCTTCAAAGTACCATCTATCGTTTTATTGATTTCTTGAATAACTGGCATCGCTTCTTTTGAATACGGATTTACGTCTAAAATGATTGTCATTTTAGCAGTCTTTCTATCATGTGACATGTACGTATTCAAAGCTTTTTGGAAATCTTCTCCCTCCAAAACTTCTTTTGGAATATAGAATTTCTCAGAGCTTTTTGATTCATTTAGTTCCCCTAAATATTTCTGAGCATCCCCTAGGCCGTTACTTACCTTTTCAAGGCCTTCTGTACTTTTAGATAGTCCTGATTGTAATTGCCCCATCTGTTCTTGCAAGTCTTTCAGTCCGGTTAATAGCTGGCCTTGCCCATCGTTTATTTTCGTTAATCCGGTTTGTAATTCAGATGACTTTTTCGCAATTTGTTTTGAACCTGAAGCACCTTCATTTAATCCATTTTTAAGATCAGCTGCTCCTTTTTGTAACTTAGTAACTCCGTTGCTCATTTCTTTTAAGCCATTATCCACTTTCAATAACGATTGATTGGCTTCTTTAAATGATCCCATCGCCGCATTGTGTTGCGTTGCTAATTGATTTAATTCATTTGAAAGCCCACCCAATTGCTTTTGAGCCTCTTTAGCAATTCCTATCGTCTGCAGAATGTTAGGATCATTTGCTAATTCTGGTTTCGTTTGGATGAAATTGGTCATTAACATTTCAATTTGTTCATAACCTTTCTTCGCACCGTCAATCGCTTGAGAAATACTTCCGAAGTATTGATCGTAAGAACTTAAACCTTTTTCTAACTGCGTATAGCCAGCATGAAGTTGTGAAGCTGCATGAGATAATATACTTATATTTTCATTTACTGAAGTTAACCCACTCTCAATTTGCTGCGCACCTTTTGCTCCATCATTTATGCCATTAGATAGTTGATTTAAAGCTGTTCCTAATGCCGATACACCATTCTTCGCTTCATTTGTTCCATCAATTAACTTTTGAACGTTTGCAAGACTATTTGAGTCCTTATTACCCATCTTATCTTTCGCAGTAGTTAATCCATCATTAATTTCCTTTATACCACCATTGGCATCCCCTAAACCTGTATTTAGTTCACCCGCTTGTTTATTTATATATAGTTCTTTAACCCTATCACCAGTTGGACGTGTCGGCGCATATACTTCTGAAACACCTTTCACTTTCAAAATCTTATCAGTTAGTTCATCTAAAGTTTGAAGCGAACTCGCCTCATCTAACTTGTTATTCGATTGAATGACTAACGTACTTGGTGAAGAAAAACCAGGTGGAAAATGTTCTTCTATTACATTAATCCCCATTTTCGACTCATATTTATTGTCTACTTCAAATAAATCATTGTAATTAAGTGTATTAGAATACTTTAATATGAAAGGAATCGATATCACAAATACAATAATTAAAGCTACAAATGGTCTTACTACTGCGTTTTTCGCAAAGAATCCCCATAGACGACTGTCTTCATGACCTTTAAATGTTTTAACGGGATAAAACATCCCTTTTCCTAAAAACACCATGAAAAACGGATTTAACGTAGTTAATACTAGTAATAAAACTGCGACACCGATTGCTACCGCTGAAGTAGATTGATATAATTTAAAACTTGCTAAAGCAAGAGATGCAAAACCAATTAGTACTGCTATCCCGCTATATAAAACGGTTTTCCCTGCCGATTTAAATGTTTCTTTCGTAGCCAAAAATGCGTTTTCTTGTTTACTTAATTCTTCTTTAAATCTTGTAAATAATAAAATATTATAGTCTGTTCCAACCCCAAACAGGACAACAACGACAAACACTTGCGTAAAGTTAGAAAACGGAAAATTAAATTGATCTACTAAATGGGCAATAATCCCCATTGAAACTAAATATGATACCCCAACAGTAAGAAGAGAAACAATTGGAACAATAGGTGAACGGAATACAATGATTAATATTACAAGAATGAAAATAATTGAAATAACTTCAGTCTTTTTCACTCCCTCTTGAGAGGATGTAAGAAAATCACCCGCGATTAAGTCACTTCCTGTTAAGTACGTTGTTACCTCTTTCGTTTTCACTTTATTATGAAGATTATTTGTAACTTTCGATATTTCACCATGCTTTTTATCTATCGATATTTGCGTTAAAATAGTCGTATTATCTTTAGAAACTAATTGTTTCTCTAAATCTTTATTATCTAAATGTGAAACAATTTCTTTAATTCCTAATTGTTCTTTTTCATTTTGCAAAACGTTGATTGTTTTTGTTATTTCCTCTTTTTGTTCAGTCGTTAAAGCTGTTTTACTACCACTATTAAAAACTGCTATAATCTCATACTTTTCTGTCCCGTCTTTATTCATTTCTTTTATCATTTTGTCAGCAATACTACTTTGTTCTGTATTAGGAATCGTAATGTGCCCTTTTTCTTTCACTAATTTATCCATATTAGGCATCGTAACGATCATTGTAATGGTAATAACTATCCACAATAGAAAAGATAAACTTCTCCAATTTTTCAGCTTGCTCATTTGCATCATCTCCCGCGATTAAAATTTCATGTTAGTTTCGGAATGAATATTCATTCCCATCTTTTTAAAATACCATTCCGGAATGAACATTCATTCCTATTACTCTATTACATTGTTTTATAAACTCTATTAAACTACTTTTTCGGAATGAATGTTCATTCCTTTAGTTACACAAATACCCTCTCCTACTCTCATTTTTTAATTCTATTCAGGAATGAATATTCATTCCTGTCCTTATAAAGCTATAGAATCAAATGATTCTTATAGCGTTCCAAGAGCTTTCTTCCAATTCTTTTACTAATTCTTTTGAGTACTCTAATTGCCCTGTTGCAATTACTTTAATTAATTTTTCTAACGGTTGATATACAATAATAATTAAAGCAACTGGAGGTAACGGACGGAGTAAGCCTTTTACAATCCCATCTTCTATAATATTCATAAAGAAGCCTATAAAATCGTCAAATATTTTCTTACTCTGCTCGTCAAGAAAATAACTATCGCAGTGAGAATTTGTAAATAAAAAAGCATCCACATTGTTTCTCGCAAATTCAAATAAACGGTTATACGTATGACTAAACTGTTCACGAATATTTGCTTCAACAGGAAAATCTGTTTTTATCATTTCAGAAAGCTCTAACATACTTTTTGAAAATAATGAGTTAACAAGTGCCTCTTTATTTTCAAAATAGCGATAAATAGTCCCCGCACCGACTTTTGCCTTTTCAGCGATCATTGGAATTGTCGTACCATCGTAACCACGCTCTGCAAAAAGTTGCATCGCAGCATCAAAAATATCCTCTTGTTTGTTTTTAGCCATTTTTTCCACCTCTATTTTCAGGAATGAAAATTCATTCCGTTTTTAATTATAAATTACAGGGAATAAAAGTCAAGTGTGTGACTACGTATAGTTGTAATTTTATTCACTTATTTGTGAATAAAATTATATCAGCGATTTTCAGGATATATCAACTTACCGACAAAAACCGACACCCAAAGAGAAAGCTGTCCCAAAATTTGATTTGGGACAGCCCTATTTTTTAAAAGAAATCATAAATAAATGCTTCTCGTACCGGAACTATTTTCTCAAACGCTCGTATTTCCTCTTCGCTTCCGTTAATTAATTCAAGTTCATTTAGTTCTAATGGGCGTTTGTATCCAAGCAATATTGTAGATAGTGCATTTATATCTAGCTTGATCCCTTTATCCATTGGTTCTTCTATAATTGTTATTTCATAATTTGCAAGTCTCACCGATACATTATTCCACGGTGCAAATGAATCTGTAATATGTAAAATTATTTCTTGTTGTATATTGTTCCAGTTTAACTCATACTGTTTTAAGAACTGCTCTACATCTACAATTCTTCCCATAAAATATGGTTTTATTTCTGTTTTCACACGTGGTTCTTGCAATGTATATAACAACTGTTCGTTTTCACTTACTGTCATTTCAAGTTCTTTAATCATAGAATCATGTTGGCAAATAAAGTTCCATAGACCATTTCGTGCTTCATTATGCAGTGGTACGAATTCTTCTACAGTCATTTTAGATTTTTCTATTTTATATAACATGTAACCTGCTGCAGTTTTATTTTCATCGTAGTAAATTGCTAATGTTAAATCATCATAAACTGCTTGTAACCACCATTTTTCATTGCGAACTAGCATACCAGAAAAACGTTCTGCAAATGTTTCATAAAGCTTCTCGACTTCTTCTGAGTGATTTTCTTTATTGAAACGTTTCACAGTACCATTCACTTGTTTTTTCATAACTAAATCACTCTTTGTCATATGACATACAAGAAGATTCGCACAAAGTTCCCAGCCATATTTACGGTAAAATGCAACAGCAAATGGATGTAACATCGATACTGTATATCCGTCTTTTTTCATCGTTTGAAGTGAATGTTGAAGTAATTCTTTCACATATCCGCTTCTTCTATACTCTGGATACGTTGCTACCCCTGCAACGCCACCCATTTTAAATGCTTCTTTTCCTATGTATATATGAAACGGAATAAGGTGTAGTTTTGCCGCTAAGTCATTACCTTCCATAATACCGTACACTTCATGACTTTCCTTCATTCTTGTAAGTTGCCGCTGCAATCGATCCTCTTCAACTTTATATTGAAAAGCGTATTCTGATAAGCGTAATGCTTCTCTAAATTTATCTTCCTTTAATCGTATAACGTTCATATATTCCTCCCCTTCCTTTGTTTGAATTGTACCATAATTCTAAACGTTATAGTTCGGTGAATGAAATTATACTAGCTTACTAACAAACATCCAATATGAAAAAGCAGATACATCTCGTATCTGCTTCTCATCACTTTATTTAGCTAACTTTTGAAGTTCTTCGAAGAATGTAGGGTATGATACACCAACTGCTTCTGCATCTTCAATTGTTGTTTTTCCTTCTGCAATACATCCCGCAATCGCAAGCATCATTCCGATACGGTGATCACCATAGCTATTAACTGTATTACCTTTTAGAGCTGATTTCCCGTAAATAATCATCCCGTCGTCAGTTGCCTCTATGCGAGCACCAAGTTTTGTTAATTCCGCTACGACTGTATCAATACGGTTTGTTTCTTTTACTTTTAATTCGTGTGCATCTTTAATTACTGTAATTCCTTCTGCTTGCGTTGCCGCTAAAGCGATAACAGGAATTTCATCAATTAATCTAGGGATAATATCTCCGCCGATTTCGATTCCTTTTAATGAAGATGTTTCAATTGTAATGTTTGCAGCTGGTTCTGATGCTCCTTCGTTAATTGGCTCTACAGTGAACGTAGCACCCATTTTCTCTAAAACATCAATAATACCTGTACGAGTTGGATTCATTCCTACATTTTGTAATACTAGTTTACTATTTGGAATAATTGCACCTGCTACTAAGAAAAATGCAGCTGATGATACGTCACCTGGTACTTGAACATCTGTCGCTGTTAACTTTTGTCCACCTGCTAGTTTCACTGTCTTTCCTTCGCGAGTTACTTTAACGCCAAATGCTTCGAGCATTCTTTCCGTATGATCGCGTGAAATATGTGGTTCTGTAACAGCTGTTACACCTTCTGCACGAAGTCCTGCAAGTAAAATAGCTGACTTTACTTGTGCGCTTGCTACCGGCGAAGTGTATTCAATTGCTTTTAAATCTCCACCACGTATTGTTAGCGGTGTAAACGTTCCTTCTTCGCGCCCATCAATGTTCGCACCCATTTGTTTTAATGGATTTGTTACACGTTTCATCGGTCTTTTTGCAATAGATGCATCACCTTGTACGCAAGAGAAAAATGGTGTATTTGCCAAAATTCCTGACATTAAACGTATAGTTGTACCCGAATTACCAACATCTAATACAGCTTTCGGTTCTTGTAAACCTTCTAATCCTTTACCAACTACAGTGACTTCATCACCGTTTTGCACGATGTCTACTCCCATTTCTTTAAAACAAGAAATTGTACTTAAACAATCTGCACCGGGCAAGAAACCTTTAATTGTTGTTTTTCCTTCTGCAATCGCACCGAACATGACAGCACGGTGCGAAATCGATTTATCTCCTGGAATTGTAATGTTGCCATTTAATCCGTTATTAACAGGTTGAATTGTTCTTTCCTTCACGTTTTCACCTTCTCATTTAAATTGTTTCATAAGTTTGGTATTTTTCTTCTCCAAGCGCGAGTTTTGCTTGCATACGATCTTCTTCTCGTTGGAAGCTAATACGTAATACTCCAAGTAATCCTTCACGCGCTTCTAATATTTGCAAGTTCGTAATACTAATTTCCTCGCGAGCCAAAATACTCGTAATATGGGCCAATGCCCCTACTTTATCTAAAACATCGACGTATAAGTCGTGATAGGCAGGAATCGCCCCTCTCTTTCTTACCGGTAAAGAGTCACGGTATTCTTTCGCGTCTGCAAAATAGTTTTGAATCTCGCCTGCATCTCCGGTCGAAACTGTATCATATAAATCTTCCATTTCAGAGATCCACTCTTTTAATAATAACATTAAATGCTCACGATTTTGCTTAACAATATCACTCCACATTTTCGGACTACTAGATGCGATACGTGTAATGTCTTTGAAACCTCCAGCAGCTAGCTGATGAATAAGTGGATTATCTCCTGCATGTTTCTCTACTTGCTTTACTAATCCAGCTGCAATAAGATGCGGGAAATGACTTACAATTCCTGTTACATAATCGTGTTCTTCTGTGTTTAAAACAAGGAAATGTGACCCTGTTCCTTTTAACCAATCTTTCAACTCTTCCACATCTTCATTGGGCACGTGATGCATCGGTGTTAAAATGTAAAATGCATTTTCAAATAAATGCGCTTTTGCACTTTCAACGCCCGTTTTATGAGAACCTGCCATCGGATGTCCACCAATGAAAGAAATTTCCTTTGAAAACAAAGCTTCCGCTTCATTCATAATTGTTCCTTTTGTGCTACCAACATCAGTCACAATAACATCTTTTCGTAAACGAAATGACGCTAATTTGTGTAATAACTTCTTCGTTTCTTCAACTGGTGAAGCAAAAACAATTAAATGTGCTTCTTCACATGCATGTTGTAAATCTACTGCTATTTCATCTACTACGTGTAATTCTTTTGCACGCTCTACTTGTTCTTGAAATATATCATAACCTGTTATCGTTACATCGTGCTCTTTCTTAATTGCTAATGCGAGAGAGCCTCCGATTAAACCAGTTCCAATTAATACTACCTGTTTACGCATTTGCCTCATCTCGAGACTTTCTTTTTTTATTTTCAAAGTGTTGTTGTAACACCGAAATCACTCCTTCATTTTGCTCCCTTGTTCCGACTGTAATACGGACACCATTCGGGAATGGACGAATAATAAATCCTGCGTGTGCACAAGCTTCATAAATCTCTCCAGCATTCTCAACTGGTAAGAAGATGAAATTTGTTTGCGATGGATAAAATGGAATATCATTTTCCTTACAAAAGCTCTCGTATTGTTGTAATCCTTCTGTATTCACACGAACTACTTCTTCAATAAACTCGTCATCACCAAAAGCAATCGTCGCTGCTTTTTGCGCTAATGAAGATACGTTAAATGGCAAACGTACGACATTTAATTTCTCAATTAGCTCTTCCTGTCCAATCGCATATCCAACGCGGAAGGAAGCTAATCCGTACGCTTTAGAAAATGTTCTAAGCACAAGAATATTTTTATGCTTTTCTAAAAGCGGTAATGTCTCTGGGAAATCTTTTGCTGTTACGTATTCATAGTACGCTTCATCAATGACAATTAACGTATTTTCACTAATACCTTCAATGAATTGAGTCAATTTTCGGTCATTCACATATGTGCCTGTCGGGTTATTTGGATTACAAATCCATACGATTTTCGTATTATTATCTACCGCTGACGAAATTTCGTCTAAATCGTATACACCGTTATTTAATGGAACTTCTTTCACTTCACAACCTTCAATAATTGCATGATGACGGTACTGCGGGAATGTTGCCCCAGCCGTTACGATTTTATCTCCTGCTTTAAGTACTGCACGGCTTATGATTTGAATGACTTCATCTAAACCACTACCGCAAAGTACTTGTTCCATTTGTACATGTAGCTTATTTGCAATTGTTTGACGGAGCGTTGTAGCACCTCCGTCAGGGTATAAAGCATGGTCCAACCACGATTTTTGCAACTCATCTAAAACACGTGGTGAGCAGCCGAATGGATTTTCATTCGATGCTAGTTTCACAAATGAATGATCTCCGTACACTTCTTTCATTTGTTCAGGTGATTTACCTGGTTTATATGGTTGTAATGATGATAGTTGATCTTTTACTTGCATGTTAAAACCACCTTTTTATTAAAATTCTTTTGCGTATTTATTATGTTGCGTAATGTTTTGTTGAATTAACTCCATACGATCTTTTCCGAATTGTTCGACTAGTGCATGTGCAAGTTCCCATGCTACAACAGATTCAGCTACTACACCTGCTGCTGGTACTGCACAGCTATCAGATCTTTCAATACTCGCTTGGAATGCTTCTTTCGTATCAATATCAACACTTGCTAACGGTTTGTATAATGTAGGTATTGGTTTCATTACACCTCTTACGACAATTGGCATTCCCGTTGTCATACCGCCTTCTAAACCACCGGCATTATTCGTTTTTCTCGTGTATCCTTGTTCTTCATCCCATAAAATTTCATCATGCACTTTACTTCCTGGCTGTCTTGCTGCTTCAAAACCAACGCCAATTTCAGCACCTTTAAATGCATTAATACTCATAATTGCACCAGCAAGTTTTGCATCTAATTTACGATCGTAATGAACGTAACTACCAACGCCAATCGGCATTCCTTCTGCAATGACTTCTACAATACCTCCTATTGAATCTCCGCTACTTTTTGCATTATCAATTGCATTCATCATCTCTTGTTCTACTTCTTTATCTAAACATCGAACTGGTGAGTTTTCAGTAATCGTTTGAATTTCTTCAATTGACAAGTTAGAAATATGTTTTGCTTTTACTCCACCAATTTCAAGTACATGCCCTGCAATTTCTACGCCTAATTCTTTTAAAATTTGTTTCGCAACTGCTCCAGCTGCAACCCTTACTGTCGTTTCTCTTGCAGACGAGCGCTCTAGTACGTTTCTTATATCACGGTGACCGTATTTAATTGCTCCATTTAAATCCGCATGTCCTGGACGTGGCTTCGTAATTGTACGTTTCATGTCTTTACTTTCTTTTTCCGAAATTGGCTCTGCACCCATTACTTTCGTCCAATGTTTGAAATCATCATTTTTTACGATTAACGTAATTGGTGAGCCAAGTGTCATCCCATGACGAACACCACTTACAATTTCAACTGTATCCGTTTCAATTTGCATACGTCTTCCGCGTCCGTGCCCTTTTTGCCTTCTTAATAATTCTTTATTTATATGTTCCGCTGCCAGCGTTAAACCTGCTGGTACACCTTCTAAAATAACTGTTAACTGCGGTCCATGTGATTCTCCAGCTGTAATGTATCTCATTTCTCTTGCCCCTTTACTATTTTTTTGTACAAAAAAGTCCCTACTGAGCGCTCAGTAGGGACGATGTTTATCGCGGTACCACCCTAGTTGTAGACTTCTTTCGTCTACCTCTCTTCTTTAACGATCGTAAGACCGTCTTTTCCTCCAAAATTTGGCGAAAAAGATGCTCCAAGGCTGTAATTCATGCTTACCTTTGTACTGATTCACACCGACCATCAGCTCTCTTTAACAGGGAGATAAGCACTACTGTTTCCTCTTCAGCGCATATATGATATGGAATTAAGATAATTTATTTTTGAATCCTTTTAACTCTTCCATGAATTTATGGAATTCTGGAATATCCATTTGTTGTGCAGAATCTGATAATGCAACTGCTGGGTCTGGGTGTACTTCAGCCATTACTGCATCTGCGCCAATTGCAAGCGCTGCTTTTGCTGTTGGTAATAATAAATCTCTACGTCCAGTTGAATGCGTTACGTCAACAACAACTGGTAAATGTGTTTCTTTCTTTAAAATCGGTACTGCTGAAATGTCTAATGTGTTACGTGTCGCTCTTTCGTATGTGCGGATACCGCGCTCACAAAGAATAATTTGGTCGTTACCTTGTGCAATGATGTATTCCGCTGCATTAATGAACTCATCAATTGTTGCTGCTAATCCACGTTTTAATAATACTGGCTTGTTAACTTTACCTACAGCTCGTAGTAAATCGAAGTTTTGCATGTTACGTGCACCAACTTGAATTACATCAACGTAGTCTAATGCCATTTCAACATCGTTCGGATTTAAAATTTCACTAATAATCGCTAAGTCGAACTCATCTGCTACTTGGCGTAAGATTTGTAATCCTTCTACTCCTAAACCTTGGAAATCGTATGGAGATGTTCTCGGTTTGAAAGCACCACCGCGCATTAATTTTAAGCCTTGGTCTTTCATCGCTTGCCCTACTTGGCGAACTTGCTCTAAGCTTTCTACCGCACAAGGTCCCATAATGAACGTTTGTGTTCCGTTACCAATCAATTCACCTTTTACGTCAACAATTGTGTTTTCTTGTTTCTTTTTACGTGATACTAGTAATGCTTTACGGTTATCATCTTCTTGTAATTCTAAGCTAGCTTTGAAGATTGTTTTGAAAATATGTTGAACCGTTGATGTTTCGAATGGTCCTTCGTTATTCTCTGCGATCATATCAAGTACTTCACGCTCACGTACTGGATCAAAACGTTTCGTACCTTGTACTTGCTTTTGCTCCCCAATTTTTTGAACAATTTCACCACGTTTGTTTAAAAGGTGTAATAGTTGTAAGTTAATTTCATCTACCTGTTTACGTAATTGATCTAATTCATGATTTGCCATTTGGAAATCCTCCTCTAATGTTTTAAAAGTTATAGTAAGAGAATGAAAAATTCTCTATTTTCTGAACTGGTCAATTATACAAATTTAAAGTGGAATCGATCCCTTTTCTTATTTTAAACTAATAATTAGTACAAAGACACTATCTACTAGTTAAAAACCCACTTTTTTGTACAAAAAATCCCTACTGATTCAATCAGTAGGGACGATATTTATCGCGGTACCACCCTAGTTGTAGACTTCTTTCGTCTACCTCTCTTCATTGTTAACGATCATCTGACCGTCTTTCCCTTCATAAAGACAATGCTATCTTTACTACGAAAAAGATGCTCTAGGACTGTAATTCGCTCTTGTTTTTGTACTGGTTCACACCAACCACCAGCTCTCTGTTACAGGGAAACAACAACTACTGCTTTTCCTTTCAACGCATACATATTTAATTTTCAAGTTGGGCCACTAAAATACAAAAAGTCCCTACTGAATAAATCAGTAGGGACGATATTTATCGCGGTACCACCCTAGTTGTAGACTATCTTTCCGTCTACCTCTCTTCACTGTTAACGATCAATTGACCGCTTTTTCTTCATAAAGACAATACTATCTTTACTACGAAAAAGATGCTCCAAGACTGTAATTCATGATTATCCCTGTACTGGTTCACACCAACCACCAGCTCTCTGTTACAGTAAGACTAACCACTACTGTGATCTCTTCATTGCACTTTGTTTATTCAAATGTTTTTTGAAATTGAATAAGTATGATTCGTATTATAGAACGCTTTTCAAAACACTGTCAACAACTTTTTATATATTTTTTAAAATTCCACTTTCGCCCTACATTTCTTCTTGTAAATTCTCCATAACAATTCCGATGCGAATTATCTCATTATCTATTGCATTTATTACACATTTTTCTACTTTATACCCGATTAAAAATTCTTTTATTTGAATGATTTCCGTTTCAAGTAAATCCGCTTCCTGAAGCGTTTGCAGTAAAGTAAAAAATACGTTTGCATACAACTCTTTATACATTTTTATACTCTCTGTCTTCTCAAGTATTTCATTGAATAACTGTTTTAACTCCGTTTGATTTCCCTTTCCACCTACGTCCGAAAATGATTTACAAATTATCGATAACCCTCTTTCTACTATTTCATCCATAAATAAAATAATACGTAAAAGCATTACATATTCTCTAGCTGTGATTTCACCCATTTTCGGTCGTTCTCGCAAAAATATACTGAGCCAAGCTGCCCAAAATTTTTGTTGCTCTTTTGCGCTTAACGTTTTGACGTAATAGCATAAAAACTGCATAAACTTAATTTTATTTTCTTCATTTTCTCGTATAAGTAAAGGGTATAACCAGTCTGTTTTTTGTTCCCAATACAGTACACATTTAATAAATACAAAACTGAGCCATTTTAAGAAAGCTTCCCTCGTATGCGGATGTAATACTTCTAAATGTTCTACTGCATACTTAATAAATCGCTTCATTTCTGTAAATAAAGGTAAATTTATTTGCGTGTAACATAAGCCGGCCCATGCATATTTCGTATTCTCATTTTCCTTCTTTAACTCTAAGTACGGTAACAAATATTTTCGGCACCATTGTTTCTCAATATGATAAAGAAATGTAATATCCGCTACTAAACGCGCTAACATAAAATTTGTCCGTTCTGTACTAATTCTTACTTGTTCTTCAAATAAAAATAAATATTCATACACATTACGATCGTATAAATGATCATATGATAACAGTTTTAATAATACAGCTGTCATTTTCCCAACAGGATGCTGAATCGATTCATTGTAAAAATCTTGTTTTCCAAGCTTAAAATCCGTGTCACTTTTCATTACTTGAGGGAATACTGAAAAAGCAAACCGTTTTACATTGCGTATACTATTTTCCTCTAACTCTTCTAACCGATTGCTAATTTCATATAGAAAGCTACTAATTAACCAATGAAATGCAGTATTTCTAACGAATTTCTGCAACAGAGGAATAACTTTTTGTATTTGTTCATTTGTCAGTCCTCGGTTATTTCGCCACTCTCTAATACAAACAAACCAAACTTCATTACTTATTTCGTGCATACCTACTAATTGATAAGCAAATGAAATACTCCATTCTGTATTCAATTTACATGCTTTCGATAACATCTCTAAAAAATGACGTTGTTCAAACACACCATCTTGAGAGAATTGGCGAACTTGTTTCATAATTTCTTCATCTTTCAGCTGTAATAATCCATCAGCAGTTACATTACAAGTAATACTTTGTTCTGTCGTCTCTCTCTTTTTTACACTGTATCGATCAGAATGAAAGTGTGGATGTTTTTGCTTCATTAACTCATAACCTTTTGCTGTAGATGGACTATTTGAATCACACGTGAATAATAAATCTAACAGTAAACAAACATCAAATGCCCTCTCCTCTGCAAGGTTCTTTAATACAATTTGAATGACTTCTTCCTTTGTTTTTTCTAAAGAGAGTGCGTAATGATTTTTTATAAGTTGAAAAACTTCTTGTTTATACGTGACATCTAAAAGAATTTCTTCCTGTAACAACCATTTCATCTTCTCATCGGCGCTTACGAATATATTTTTATTCATCGCATCAATGGCAATTCGATTTTGAAGTATGCTGCTTGCTTCTATCATTTCAGTAATATAATAATTTGCTTTTTTCTCATTATTTTCACATAAATAGGCTAAACACTCTTTTACAATTTGAATTAAAAACGCAAGATCATTTTGCTGAAACTCTTTTTCCACATTTTCCTTATCCCTTTTTTTCAGTGCCGTTTGCCTTAGTGATAACATCCGCAACTTCTCTATTCCCATCATCATAATTGGAACGGCGTAATAAGAAATATGCGGTTTCATCTTTTCATTCCAAATTTGCTCCACATAAGAAAATGTAGACACGGGTAAACGACTCGACTCCTCAAGTTCTATTGATTCTTGCGTATTATCATTTCCCCACTTTCTTTCACGCTTCAATTTAAGTTTTCCGTCCAAAATAAACGTTAATAACAATAAAGCGATTTCTTTATGCTCAGGAAAAGAACATTTTTGCAGTAAGTACGAAATTGTTTCGATCGATTTACTATCTTTTTCAGCTGTTTCTAATAAAAGCAGTGTCCACCGTGCAAACAACAATGGGTCCATCTCAATTTTCGTCTCACTTAAGTAACTACAAATTGTTCTCCATAATAACGGAGATAGTTTAGATTGATTTTTAAAAATTAATTGAAATAATTCTTTTTGGTGACTAAAAAGAAATTGTTCCACTAACCATTTTGCAAGTAATTCATCTACCTCGTTATAGTTTGATGTAATTAAAAATAAATTTTGTAATTTCCCTTCCGCTTCAAGCCATTCCACCCACTCATAATCATGAGCAAATTCAACGAAGTAGCGGACTGTTTCAATTTTTTTAATGGATTGTTTTATGTATGATAATTGTTCCTGCTCTACAGAAGGTGGAACTGTTACTATGTCACGAATGCGCATTCGTTTTGTAATATAATTATCACCCATTAACTCCGCCCATCGTTTTACTGCTTTAACGAGAGACTGATGATTATTACCTTTATTTGGATATACGATCGGCCGTATTCCTAAATGCTCCCAATGATATGTATTTTCTCCTTGTGCGACAAATGCATAACGCCTTGTACTTGGTGGTAAACCAGTTGCTAAATATTTCATTACTGGATCATTATGGCTATATCCAACGAACAAAACGGTATAATTCGAGAATAAATCAACTAAAAATCTTCTCGCCCATCCTTCCGTCAAGTAAGCCCTTCCAAAATCACCATCTGTTAAAATTAATGCTTCTTTCTCTTGTTCTATATTGCCATGTATGTAAGCGAGTCCTTTAAACGCTCTACCTGTAGGTAACGCAGGTGCGTAATATACGTTTAATTCTCTATTCATTTCTTTTATCGCAGTTGTAAAATGTCGATCAAAATTTGTCGTTACAATACGAACTTCCGTGTCTAAAGGAAACAACCTCGGAATTGCATAATGAAGCGGATTCGGTTTTGACTTTTCTATATGAACTAGATCTCTTGCAACTTGATGTACATCTTTTGATTTCGCAATTTTACCAAGATAATAATCATGTGGTTCTGTTATTTCACGTTTTTCTACATATAACGTTTTCGCAATTTCATCAACAAGATCATCAAAATTCGGTAAGTTTGATTTCCCTTTCATAGAAACTCCCGCTCCAACAAATAATACTAACTTTCCTTGTTCAAGATGATCAATTAACTCGTCTGGAATTTCTACTTCTGAAGTAATCCACACCCAGGATTCCCCCTTACCTAAAAATGTCATATACTCTCATTTTACTATAACATTTTTTCTTTTTTTTTTTAATATTTAGACAAAGATTGAACATGAAAAAGTTTTATATAAATATATTCGTTACAATGTATGAACTCCTAAATTTATTGTAAAACTATGTATAAATCGGAGGTGTAAATATTGAATGGTTTTACTGTAGTGCTTATCAAGTTTATATCGTGCATTATCGCATTTAGTATTGGACTCGCTTTATTTTTCCCTGCAACGTTCGTCCAAATTATTTCATTTAGTCTCTTTGTAACAATCGTATCTTATATGTTCGTTGATAAAATCATATTAAATCGAATCGGCAATACTGGTGCCATTATGTCGGATTTCTTACTAACATATTTAAGCGTATGGATTTTCGGTAATATTTTATTAGACAACTATATGCAAATTGCATGGGGAAGCATCCTTTCCGCAATTGTCTTCACATTATCTGAAGTAATCGTTCATCGTTTCTCTGGCTCTCACACAAGGCACCACAACGATAATATTCGTATTAATCGCCGCTTCGCATATGGTACGGAGTTTGCTGAAGAGCAGAATATATTGGATAAAGATAAGAAGAAGTAATATTTTGATGTAGGAGCGCCCTTTTTAATTATGTGGTGCTCCTTTTTTGTGTTTTTATTATGGTACGTGAAATTATATCGACGATTATTGCAATATATCGACGTTTCGACAAAGGATATCGACTTACCGACACTATTTGACATGATTTCCTCTAATAAAGTGAAACTTTAATCAGTGGGGGTTTTCTTCATCCCCCACTGATTATTAGTTGAACCAATCGGGCTTTTATGGGCAGCCCGCCCCCCACCTAACCTCTTTGCTTTCGCTGCATTTTGAGGTGGGGGTCTTACTGCCCATTAAAGTCGGATAAAAAACTGCCTCTTATTTAGAGACAGTTTCTTTCAAATCTTTTAATGTAATGACATCAGCAAACGCTCCAAACACTACGTTATGATGCTTCACAATGTCTTCAGCACGTAACACCTCTGTATCAAACGTACTATGTGCATCGCTCACTAACGTTACTTTATACCCTTCACTAAACGCTCTTCGCGTTGTCGTATCCACACAGTACTCCGTTTGCATTCCTGAAAGAATAACGTGTTCAATCCCTTTTTCTTGTAACACTTCGTTTAAGTTTGTCTTATAAAATGAATCTGGCGCCGTTTTTTCAACGATACTGTCTCCCTCTAGTGGAGCAATTGCTGCATGGATCTTCCACCCGTCTGTACCCTTTTCTAACGGATGGTCTTTCGGTCCATTATGTTGCACATAAATTACCGGAATATCATTTGAACGGCATTCTCCAATAAGCTCTTGCAATATTTCTAAAAACTTTTCCCCATTATGTACTGGCATTCCTGCTGTATACATACCTGCTTGCACGTCGATTACTATTAATGCTTTTTTCATTTCGTGCAGCCCCCTTTTATTTATATTCCATCATCCAACAATCTTCTAATACCCCTTCATGCAGTTCATGTTCTTTTAAAACCTTTACCTTTTTAAATCCACATTTTTCATAACACTTTATTGCACGTTCATTATTTACTTTCGGGTCCATTGCAATGGCTTCTGCTCCCGTGTTCTCCATAATATATGTAATTGCTGTCTGAACGAGTTTCGTTCCAATGCCTTTTCCCCAATAAGTCGGTTCTCCAATAAATTGATCCATTCCCCATACATGTTGCGATTCTTCATAGCCATATAATGTTTTCCACTCCGAATCAACTGGATACATTTGAATATAACCAATTGGCACATCATCAAACTCTATTAAACATCTTTTTTCATGACTGTTTGGATTATGTATGAAATGATCCAGTACCATATCTACTGATTGGGGATTATCTCGTCCTTCGTAATATTGCAGGACTTCTGGTTCTGTTAACCATTTTGAAATGATTGGTGCATCCTCTTCTTTTACGTACCGAACCGATACATTATCTTTTTGAAATAGCATATAATACCTCTTTTTAATTATTTATATTTTTCCTTTTTGTGAAATCTTTCATTGCACCTATTAATGCGTATGGTAACAATGTAATCGCAAAAAATGCTGTAAACACATTAAATTGAGGGATTTTATATGGCGTGAACCATTCTGTGAAAAATTGAGAATTTAATACTCTATTAAAAAATTCTCCGCCAGGTCTAAAGTTTGGTGCCCATGCAGTTACTTCACAAATAATAAACAGTAATTGTAAAATTATAAATGCCCCTAGATAGCGAAACCATGTCCGTTTCCAAATCGGCTGCGCCCTATTTAATTTACCTTCCATTTAACCCCCACCTTTTTTATTTGCATCCTTATTAATTATACACTTTCTACGTTTAATTTGTTAAAATTTTCTATATAATCATTCATGCTGGGGGAATTCACTATGTCTAATCCTATACATAAATCAACATTAATCATTCTTAGAGGAAACTCCGCAAGTGGTAAAACAACAATCGCAAAGCAACTACAAGAATATTTCGGACAAGGGACACTTTTAGTATCACAAGATGTTGTACGTAGAGATATGCTTAGAGTACACGATACGATGGGGAATTTATCACATGATTTACTATGTGAAATTACAAAGTATGGAAAAGGAAAATGTGAACTTGTTATTTTAGAAGGTATTTTAAACAGTCGAAGATATGGTGATATGCTGAAAGAATTAATACATTTTTTTGAAGGAAACGCGTATACATATTACTTTGATTTATCGTTAAAAGAAACGATTCGACGACATAACACAAGGGAAAAAAGGCATGAATTTGGTGAGGATTCCCTAGAAAAATGGTATAATCCGCACGATACAATTGAAGTTGCTAGGGAAACTATTTTTACAGATCACTTCACGCAAAAAGATATATTTGATGTGATTCTTAATGATATTATGGTACGAAAATAAGACCTACAAAATATGTCGGTCTTATTTTCATTATGTTATATTCTAGATTTATTATAAAATTTTCACTTTAACAGTTTGTTTTCCCCAATTCATAGCTTTACTTTTTGAGCCCATTAAAACATCAATGCGATTACCTTTAATTGCACTTCCGGTATCTCCAGCGATTGCTTCTCCATAACCTTCTACCCATACTTTAGCTCCTAAAGGAATTACTTTCGGGTCAACTGCGATAATTCTCATATTCGGATTAGCCGTTAAATCATGCCCCATCGCAGTTAAAACGCGTCCACCATATGTACCATTTTCACTTGGATCAGCAGTATATGCTGTCGCCACCACTGTTAATTCACGTTTAGCGGACTGCGTGTTATTTTTAGACTCTTCTTTTGCCTTTATTG
>NZ_JAKUFR010000036.1:0-48174 GCF_022663555.1 Bacillus cereus group sp. BfR-BA-01381 | reverse complement strand
TTCGAGTTACGGTCGATATATTCGAAAAATCGCCGATATAATTTTTCCGTCTTGTTTACTATCCTAACTTCACAAGGCTGTAGTTCTTCTTCCCTTTACGAATAATAATAAATCGTCCATCAAATGAATTTTCTACCGTAACATCTGTACCTACATCCGTTACTTTTTCGCCATTCATGGAAATCGCTCCATTATTAATATCTTCGCGTGCTTGTCGTCTAGATGGTTCAATTCCTAAGTCAACGAGCCATTCTACGATATTTTTCGTCTCTTTTGAAGACTGGAATGTTGGCATTTCTTTAAAGCCTTGTTCAATTTCATCGGCTGTTAACGATTTAATATCTCCGCTAAATAACGCTGCTGTAATTTTCGCAGCTTGCAGCAATGCTTCTTCTCCATGAACAAATTTCGTCATTTCTTCCGCTAATACTTTTTGCGCTTCACGTTTATGAGGCTCTGTTTCTACCTTCACTGCCAACTCATCGATGCGCTCTTTCGTTAAGAATGTAAAGTATTTCAAGTATTTAACGACATCACGGTCATCTGTATTCACCCAGAACTGGTAAAATTCAAACGGTGTTGTTTTTTTAGGATCAAGCCAAACTGCACCACCTGCTGATTTACCAAACTTCGTACCATCTGATTTCAATAATAGTGGAATCGTCAATCCGAATACCTTCGCTTCGTGCCCTTCTAACTTACGAATTAAATCTAAACCACTCGTAATATTTCCCCATTGGTCACTACCACCAATTTGCAGTTGAACATCTTCTTTCGTGTATAAATGATGGAAGTCCATCGCTTGTAAGATTTGGTACGTAAATTCTGTGAAAGAAATTCCTGTATCTAAACGACTTGCTACGATATCTTTTGCTAACATACTATTAATGCTAAAGTTTTTCCCGTAATCACGTAAAAACTCAATAATATTTATTTCATGTGTCCAGTCGTAATTATTTACCATCTTTACTTCGCTATTTCCGCCAAAATCAAATAGCTTTTTCATTTGTGCTGTTAACGCATCCACATTATGTTGAACTACTTCTAACGTTTGAAGTTGGCGTTCTGATTGACGTCCACTCGGATCACCAATTGTTCCTGTTGCTCCGCCAATTAAAATAACTGGATGATGACCAGCTAATTGAAATCTTTTCATCATCATAAACGGAATCAAATGTCCGATATGCATACTATCACCAGTCGGATCAACTCCGCAGTATAGCGAAATCTTTTTCTCTTCTACTAGCTTACGTAAACCTTCTTCATCAGTCTGTTGATTAATGGCGCCGCGCCATTCTAATTCATCAATAATGTTCATCTTTTGTCATCCCCTTTATTTTTTAAAAACAAAAAATCCCTATGTCTATGACATAGGGACGATTATTCACCGTGTTACCACCCAGTTTGTATAAATAGCATAGCTACTCATACCACTCTCAGCAATAGTATCGATTGCCAATCCGCTTAGCATTACCTAAGATACTCCAGAGTGTAATTCACAAGTTTGTTTGTGCTAGGTTCCAGCATCCCCTAGCTCTCTCGTTAACAGTGACAAACTGCTACTGGGCTCTTTCAACGTATGTTATTTGTTAAATTATTAGCCATTATATTGAATTGCAAACAAATTGTCAACAATACCCAAATATTATTTTAAAATAATTCGCAGTTTCATACGTATATGTTATTCTTTATCTTCTCCAATAATCCTTACTTCACGCTCTAACTTCACGCCAAATTTCTCTTCAACTGTTTTTTGTACGAAGTGAATTAAATCGATATAATCTTGTGCTGTTCCGTTATCAACATTCACCATAAACCCAGCGTGTTTTAGAGAAACTTCTACTCCACCAATTCGCTTACCTTGTAGTCCTGATTCTTGAATCAATTTACCAGCAAAGTTATTTGGTGGGCGTTTAAATACGCTACCGCATGAAGGATATTCTAGAGGCTGTTTTGACTCACGTTTAAACGTTAAATCATCCATTTTTGCTTTAATTTCTTCATGTACACCTTCTTCAAGTTCAAATCTCGCTTCAAGAATAATGTAATGGTTGTTCGCAAATACACTCTTACGATATCCAAATTCAAATGCTTCTTTCGTCAAAGTACGTAGCTCTCCATCACCTGTCATTACGACAGCTTCTGTTAATACATACGAAATTTCACCGCCGTATGCACCTGCATTCATATATAATGCTCCACCAACTGAACCTGGAATACCACAAGCAAACTCAAGACCCGTTAAGTTATGTTCTAGTGCAATACGTGATACGTCAATAATTGCTGCACCGCACTGTGCTACAATCGTCGTTCCTGTTACAGTAACACCTGTAATATGAATTAAACTTACTGTAATCCCGCGAATTCCACCATCTTTAATAATAACATTCGATCCATTTCCTAAAAACGTAACTGGAATATTATATTTGTTCGCATATTTAATAACTTCTTGAATTTCGTCATAATTTGTCGGCGCAACAAAAACATCTGCTTTTCCGCCAACTTTAATATGCGTATGATTCTTTAACATTTCATCTTGTTTCACATGACCTTCAGGCAATACCGTACTTAAATATTCATAAACCTCTTGCATATTCATTTTACGATTCCTCTATTTCTATAATCTTTTTATCCCGTTATACGGCCCCATAATATCCCCACATACATGAAATGAACCTAAAGTGGTGGATACAGTGTACCCAAAATCAATTCGAGACACCTATTAACCTCTTAATTTATAAGAGGTGCCACTCATATTAAAATATATATTGCATAATAAAGCAACCCAAATGGGCTACTAAACTTGACATGTCATCAGAAAGACAACAATTTGTAAAATATATTACTTTTTCAAAACACTACCCTTCAGTATCTTACTATACCATACGAAAATAAAGTGGTATTTTTTTGTAATTTTTACTTTGTTTATGACATATAAGAAAATCGATTGAAAGCGGGAGATAAGACTCTCATGAAGATACTAAGTGAGATATAGGAATCAAAGGATTTAACGAAGGAATTTTAAGATGAAGTGGCAGTTGCGAAAGAGAAGAAAAAGCCGTGTTAGAAGTTTTGGTAAGGTTTGTATATAAACTACAAAAAGGTAGAAAAGTATACTTTTCTACCTTTTTGATTAGTGGAATAAAGATAAACCAATTTTTAAACAATGTTATTAGTTTTTAACCACTTTTCAAAAATTAATCTAGATTGTTCTTCAGTAGCATCTTTGTCATCTATTGTAAATATTTTTAAACCGCATCCAGTAAAATATTCACCTAATTTATGTTTGCTAGCAAATTCATATAAAAAACCCGCTTCATACTCTTCAATAAATACATCCCAAATAGGTTTGTTTATTTTTTTATATGCAGTGACTTCTAAATCATAACCATCTTCATAATAGCCTATATGCATATGCTGGTGTGTTTCATAGTTACACATAATGTGAAATAACCTCCTCTTTACCAAATAATATGATGATCATTTAAATTTGGTGGAACATGATAATGTAAATATGGTCCTTTATGATATACCGGGCCATAATCTAACCTAAATATAACTTGTTTCGTAGCTTTAGATCTTACTTGAATAATTTTTGTTCCAGATGGTCCTTCAAGGATATATTTACTTGGTGCGTTTAATGCTTTTTGTACATATGGTCTTGCTATCTTCCAACCTTTATCGGCAGCTGTTCTGCCTACTTTTGAAGTTAAAACCCTTAATGCTCCGATAACAAGAGCTGGTAATATTTCTTGTTTAACTATTAATTCACCTGTAAGAGGATTTTTTTCAATAACATATTCAACTCTTGGTTTACTTAGTTCTCCTTCTAATTGTAAAAATACAGGATCAGTTACTAAAAAATCATATTCATTCTCAAATTTTTCAAAATCGAAGTTAGAAACATCGACATTAGATAAATCAATGCCACCATCTTCTTCAGGAACATATTCTTCGACAATCGTATCATCATTTAATTCAACAGTTGCATCAACAAATGATGGCAATGCAAAACTAAACATTAACACGAAAGAAAGTATCCCAGCTATAATTCTCATCTACCGTTCTCCTCTCAAATCTTATAATAATGAGAAATAGCTAAAATTTACATTTCCTATTATTTCTCACTATTAAAGAATAAAATAAACAAAATTTTCTAACAAGACTGAAAATAAAAGTCCGAATTTGTTATTGTTAATTTGTATAAAATAATAACTTAATAAGATTAAAAATAAATTAACTAAAAATCTCTTCCTCTATACTATAAAGCTAATAAAGCATCTCCCTAAAGATACAATGCTGTATCTTTAGGGAGATGTTAGTGCAAACCATTCTAAGACATACCAATCAATTTTACCAATCCACCTTTACCCCATTGGAGATGGGATATAGTAATTTTTAAATCGTTGTAAGGTTAGATTTAAGCCTTTCACCATATCATTTAGTTGTAAATATAGTGTATTTCTTGGCTCTGTATACTCCTAAATACTCTCCCATTTCTATAAACAGAAAAATTACTTTATCACAGGGCTCAATCGTAGGATTTCTCCACCAGCTGACTGGACACGCCATAAAAAAGAGCACATCCCACAGAATGTGCTCTTTCCAAACTCTTTATATTACTTTTCGTTCTCTTCTTTTTCCTTATCAAACCATAACAGCTCATCGTTATCCACTTCACCATTATAATTGATTAAGATTTCTTCTCCCGCTTTTATATCTTTATAAGCATAGAAGTTAAACGTATGGTTCTCAAAGACAATATCATACGTTGCATTCGGTGTATATGAATGATTGAATAACATACCGTATCCTAAAAGGATTGCCGTATGATTAATCCCATACTCAAATGCGTAGTCAGCAAGTAATGTTTTCTCAATGTGTTCATGCTGTTCATTCGGATAAGAGATAACTGGCGCTGCGTGTATCAACTCACCTTTTTTAATATCACGAGTTGCAAATACACCTCTATTAAATTCTCCATCACTAAGTTCAGAAGTCTTAACTTCGATCATATGCGTCACCTATTTAATTCTTTCTTTGAAGTATTTTAATTCCGCTATTAGCTGAATTTTATCTTCTTAAGCTTGGCAGAAAACGAGCAGAAAAGCAATTAAAATCCGAGCAAGTCTTCGTTTAAATGAAAAAAGGGCACAAACGTTGCGCCCTTTTTAAGTGATATTACTTTTCTAAAATATCTTCTAACAATTTCACTTGTTCGCTAACAGTATGTAATGTCTTCACAGATGTATCATTTCGATGTTTTTCTTCTTCCACACTTGCTAGCACTTCTTCTGTAGCCGCAGAAGTTTGCTGGATTACATTGGAAGCATGTGTAACATCCTTTACGATATTCGTCGTTTTAACTTGGAAACTTTCTTGATGACCAACGATTTCTCTCATTACATCATTAATTTCGTCAATAAACTTCCCTAAATCCGTTACATTTGTTAAAACACTTACTAGCATTTCATTACATTCTTCTTGTACTCTTTCTGATTTCTCTACTTGCACTTCTACCTTACTTGCTTGATTACTAAAATCCTTCAAAATCCCTTGAATTCTTCCCGCAGAACGATTCGATTCCTCAGCAAGCTTTAATACTTCATTCGCTACAATAGCAAATCCTTTTCCATGCTCACCTGCTCTTGCAGCTTCAATATTTGCATTTAAAGCTAGCAAACTCGTCTGACTTGAAATATTCGTTATTACATCTACAATTTCATTAATTTGTTTCGATTGCATCATTAAATCTCTAAATATAATTCCTGATTGTGAAACAACATCATTTAAACTTCTCATATTCGCTTCAAAACTTCGTAGAGTATGTACACTACCTTTTGAAATTTCTAAGCTTTCATCAACACGAATCGATGCATTTCTTACTTGAGAAATGATTTGTTCAATATTTCCCTCCATATCGTTCAATACTTCTACCGAACGATGCATTATCTCTGATTGGGATTGCGTGCCAACTGCTACCTCTTCAAAAGCAAAATTGATTTCACTCATTGACTCCATCGATGTATTCATATTTTGTCTTAAATAATTGAAATTACGATCTAGTTTCACAACCGTTTCCTCAATAAGCCTTTGCGTTTCTTCTAACTCCTGAGCTTTTCTCATTACTTCTTGCTTCTCATCACTTAAACGAGCCAGTAAGTTAGAACCAATTTTCGTGACGCCCCACATAGCGATTGTAACGATCGCTAACAAGCTTGCGAAGTTTGCAGCTTCAGATGCTGCTGTATAAGCAAAAAATTGCTCGGGCCAATAACTACAAAGAATAAATGTGATTACAACTGCCACTCCGCCGAGAATTACAACGAGACGTTCACTTAAATAAATAAGTGAAACGGCTAGTGTAAAATAGACCATTTGAAATACAGCTGGGCTTTCATTAAAAGCTTGTACCATAATGAAAGACATCGTAAGTAACATAAACGTCATGATATATTTATACATCGCTTCCATGCTTTCTATAAAAGTAAGAAGCGTTCCAAATACAACGACAGAAATACCACAAACCCAAAACGCGATTGCTCTCTCTGTAAAAATATATCCGTAATACCCAATCGCGATGATTCCAAGGAAGAAACTACAAATTGTAATAAACAGCAATAAATGATTTTTCTGTGATTCTTTCTCAAGGTTAGAAAAACAAGTTTTCTTTAACCATTCCATATATAGTCCCACCTTCTGCACTTAATTACTTCAGCTTAAATACCGCACTCACTGGGTTATGATCACTATTTTCAAACTTTAAATCTTTTCCTTGCACATTTACAATCTCAACATTCGGTGAAACGATAAAGCCATCAATAATCGTGACGAAGTTTTCACCTTCTACATACTTCTTCACATCGTCTCTCACCGTCATAACAGATGAGTCTACAGCCCACTTAAAGCCACCATCAGTAAAGTCCTTCGGTAACTCTACCAACCATTCAGGACGCTCTTTCACAAACTTCGGATCACTTAATTGAACGTTAGAAAGTAATTGATTCCAATCTCCGCCCATTATTACGTAATCACCATTTTTATAATGCTTGTTCATATATTCTTTTAAAAACTCTACTTGCTGTTTTCTAATTTTCCCGCCTTCATCATACGCAGACAAATGTAAATTTACGAGTCTAACAAACTTCCCATTACTAACAGGTATTTTATGCTCAACAATCGCTCGATCTAAATCAAACAAACGCTTCGGCCAAGGCTCCATTCCAGGAAGTTGGAACCTCTCCGCTGTTTGAACTTTATATTTAGAAAATGTACTTAATCCAGCCTCCGCATATCCCATTGGACTTGTAATTGGGACAGGGACCCATTTTGTATCATAGTTCTTTCCGAACGATGAAGCATAATCAGGTAATCCATTTTTCAAAAATTCATGCCCATTTACATCAAAAGATCGCATTGATTTTATATCGACTTCTTGTAATAATGCAAAATCACTATTCTCATTTTGTAAAAACGAAAGCATATTCTTTAGGTTAACTTCCGTTTGCTCTTTACTACTTGAACCAGACCCCTTTCCTCCATCCATAAAGAAGTCTTGGTCCTTATCTAATCCGGCATATCCAATATTAAATGTTGTAACTTTAAATTCATTTCCTGTCGCTAATACGCGCTCTTTATTATTTTCCACCTTCAAACTTACAACATCAGCAGGCTGTTCTTTAGTAAGTGTCATATACCCTAAAAAACCACCTACAACTCCTACCCCTACTAAAATACATATAAGTACTATTTTTAATAACTTCTTCAAATAAACGCCCCTTTTCTAAAACACATAACTTAATTATCTTTATTTTCAGTTAACTAAAACTGAATGACAGACATAACAAATATTTTATCATATCAAAAACCTTATATCACTATATTTAGTTTATAAACAATAACTCTTGCTCTTACATTATCAAAAATACAAATTCCCCTAACTCCTTCACTGGAAATTAAGCGCAATGTTTAGTACACTATATGTAATAATTATAGGCGATGGAGTTCGCCATAAACGCTGCTTAGCTAATGACTCCTACCAGTATCACTACTGGTAGGAGTCTATTTTTTTGAGCAAGCTATTTAAAGAGGTGAGAAAATTGATTTATATTATCGTTGGCATTGCCGGTATATTAGGAGCCCTTTCTCGTTATTATTTAGGTCTTACTATTCATGAATTTTGGCATCATACATTTCCACTAGCTACATTACTCATTAACTTAGCCGGATGCTTCTTATTAGCATGGCTGACTACGTATATCGCTAAGCTTAACATCTTGCCTTTAGAAATTATCACAGGCATCGGGACTGGATTCATCGGTTCCTTTACGACGTTTTCAACATTTAGTGTAGAGACTATTCAATTGATTAATCATTCTGAGTGGAGCATAGCCTTCTTATATGTATCATGCAGCATACTTGGTGGCCTCATTATGTCTGGACTTGGCTATACATTAGGTGATTTCTTAATTAAGAAACATCTTACGGAAGGTGATCACTTATGATAGAAGCTTTATTAGTAGCAACAGGAGGATTTTTCGGTGCGATTACACGATTTGCAATTAGTAATTGGTTTAAAAAAAGAACTAAAACTTCCTTTCCAATCGCTACATTTCTCATTAATATAACAGGAGCGTTTTTACTCGGATATATAATTGGCAACGGAGTCACTACAGGTTGGCAATTATTGTTAGGCACTGGATTTATGGGGGCCTTCACGACGTTTTCAACATTTAAGCTAGAGTCCATTCAGCTTTTCAATCGTAAAAACCTTAGCATACTATTTCTATATTTAAGTGCTACTTATATCATTGGTATCCTCTTTGCATTCCTTGGAATGCAGCTAGGCGGAATATAAAAAAAGCGACTCTTATCAGTCGCTTTCTTTTTATAAGAAGTAAGTCCCGCCATATGGAATGGAAAGTAACCCCGCTGGATGCACATCATAATGCACACTTTGCATTGGAGGTTGTGAGTATGGCATATACTGTCCTTGCATCATTTGTGCCAAATATGCTTGTTGCTGCATTTGAATCACTTGATTCACAGCATGAATGGTTCCCTGTGCGCCAGCCAAAGTAATAGCTGCTCCTACTTGTCTTCCATTATAAAAATGATGGTTCATCATGATTCATCTCACTTATTCTTTTTCTTCCATATGGTATGTTTCTATCTCATAGTGAGTGTTTTGTCCTTATTGGTAGTCCCTATCTATTGCCCTTTTTCAGCTTTGAAGTAATAAATCCAAATAATAATACACCAATACCGCTAAAGAACAATACATAACTTATTGGTACTAGGAAAAAGAAAGGTTCTTCAAGGAATCCATTCGCTCCTACTTTACTGTTTGAAGCATGTATAGCTAAAGTAATAATCGCTAAAATCATGAAAGAAATAGCTACCGCGTATTTGTTTTTCATCCTGTACTCTCCTTTAATTTTCATTGATCTTATTACCATCATAATAAGCCCGACAGTATCACAAGTCAATAATTATTTATTGTTTATCGATAAATACATTCTGTTTACATTACAAAAAAGCTATAGACACAATATTATCTATAGCTTTTTCAATCGGTTATTTCGTTCCAAAGTATGCCTTTTGGAACATACACATCCTTATTGCATTATGATAGTTACCATCCACGAAAAACTCATCTAACAGTTCACCTTCCACCATAAATCCAACCTTTTTATAAACATGTACAGCTTTTTCATTCTCTTTATCAACAACTAAATAGAGTTTATGCATATTTAATACAGAAAAAGCGTAATCCATCGCTAAACGCGTCGCTTCCGCTGCATAACCATATCCTTGATAGTTCGGATCAATAATAATTTGGAATTCCGTTCTACGGTGAATATAATCGATTTCCACTAACTCAACTAATCCAACCATTTCATTGTCCTTTTCAACGATAAATCGGCGTTCGCTTTGATCATGTATATGTTTATCGTATAAGTCTTGCAGCTCTACAAATGCCTCATACGGCTCTTCAAACCAATACGACATAATATGTGCATTATTATTCAGTTCGTGTACAAACTTTAAATCTTCTCGCTCTAGTGGACGCAATTTCAATTCCTGACTCATTTCTATAACCTCCAAATAAAAGAAACCTCTTCACTTAATTTCTCAATTTTTTTCAATTTCAAACGCCCTATTTACATTGTAAACTTTCAAGTAACTTGAAGGTCAAGATATAAAAAAGTAGTGCAAACTTATGTCTGCACTACTACTCTTTTCTCAAATCTCTCATATTTGATATGTATAAAGCAATAACTAAAATAAGAATTGCTCCTGCATATAATAACGTCTCCATCGGTTCCTCATGAGACACAATAATTAATCGAATTAACGCCGTGATTCCAATATAAATAAAATAACGTAACGGAAAATGGTAGTTCGACTTAAAATACTTAATAATTAATGCAATGAACTCGAAGTATAAGAAATAAACGATAATACTTTCAACTAATTTATATGACGTATACTTCTTCGCTGAAAATATGTATTGAATAAAAGTAATCGTCTCGTTAATCAAAAAAATAGATAAGACAATGGATAATATAATTAGCGCTATATTTAATATCCACTGTAAAACACTCGCGATAAAATGATCAATATTAAATGATTTCATTTTCTCATTAAACTCCCCTTCGTATAAGTACATATTTATTATAGCAAAATTATAATTGGAGGTGGGTTAAATCATAGGTTCGTCCTTTGTTGTTGCCGGTGTGTGGGATGTTCATTGTTTTGAGGAGTCTTTTGACAGTCGCACTCGATTGAACGTTAAGAAATTTCTTCAACTGCATATTTGTACAAGTGTCACCAATAAGAAGTACGTAATCTTTTAAAGCAAATTCATGCGCCACTTTAGAGATAGCTTTACAGTTCGAACAATACCAGCCTTTTTTCAATTTAAACATTGGTAGTACAGAACATACCTCACATTGTACACCGTGTAACAACTCTTCTTTTTTAATTTTAAATTGTTCAAGAATATTTTGCCGTAATGGAGCATGGTTGGCTACTATTTGACGAATAAGAATATCTACATTTTTTATAGCTTTTTTCTTATATGCACTTTCAAACCTTTTTATTTTATTAGGTAAATTTGCACTGTGGATAATTGTATTAAGGAGATTATCATCTGAAGCTTTAATAATAGTTCGGGGGTTACTAATCACAACAAGTGATTCAATTGGAAAACGAGAAAATCCATTTAGACTTAACCATTTCCTAAGCTGTTCCTCTTGTCTTTTCACTTGTAGAATTGGATCTGGAAAGCCTTCTGAATTCCCCTCTGATATTCTAATAAGTTGATTAAACTTTGAATCAAATAGTAACGTACCTGCTATATTTTTTATTTCGAGGAAAAGAAGAAAATATGCTGAAATGATAATCGTATCAATTTGAAAATGGTAATTTTGATCAAACAACCTTATATCGTGCAAAATACGATATTTTTCCTCCGAGAGAAAACTTAGCGGATAATTAATAGCTTGTTCACCTTTATAACCAGCCTTATGCTTCGCTAAACTTTCTACAATCATATCTCGTTTCGGATGATGAGCTGGTAATCGCCTAAATAACGCTTCTAATTGCCGTAAATAAATCGGCATTTGCCGTTCTTTCACAATCATCTTTAGCCCTCCCCCAAATATATCGACGATAACTCCACTTATATCAGCGATTTTTTCATTATATCGACGATTCGACATAGAATATCGACTTACCGACAAAAAACGACACAACAAACACTCATAAACAGTATATCACCACATCTAAAATCGCACTGTAAGCATAATGTTACTCCTCCCTTTTGATTACGACATTTAAAAAACAAGAGAATCACATTCACCTTATGTAAAATAACTTTTTTATAAATGTAATCACAAAAAAGCTGCTGCCTATAAAATACAGACAGCAACTTCAACTCGAGTAGCTTGCATTATATACGCAAGCTACAGTATTTTTTACATTTTATCACTAATAAACAGCGATCGGCCCATAAGGACCATCAATAATCTCTATTTTTGTTTCAAAAATATCTGTCAAAAGCGTTGGGTCCATAACTTCTTCTACTGTTCCAAAAGCAGCAATTTGTCCATCTTTCATAGCACAAATTTTGTCAGAGTATTTTGCTGCAAAATTTATGTCATGCATAACAGTCAAAATTGTTCTTCCGAATTCATTAGCCGCACGTCTCAAATGCTCCATCATTTGAACAGAACGAGCAACATCAAGGTTATTTAGCGGCTCGTCCAAAAGTACATATTCAGTCTCTTGGCACAATACCATCGCTACATATGCCCTTTGTCTTTGACCACCAGAAAGCTCATCTAAATATCTATTCTCTAAATTCGTTAAATCTAGGAAGTCGATATATTTAGAAATAATAACTTCATCCTCTTTCGTTAATCTTCCCTTTGAATAAGGAAAGCGTCCAAATCCAACTAATTGTCTAACAGTAAGCCTCGTTACAAAATGATTTTCTTGTCGCAATATAGTCAAAACTTTTGCTAAGTCTTTTGATTTGGATTCAGAAACATCCATATTTGCTACTTGGATTTGACCTTCATCCATATCTAAAAGTCTGCCAATCATCAAAAGTGTCGTAGACTTTCCAGCACCATTTGGTCCAATTAAAGAAGTAAAGCCCGCTTTTGGTATTTCAATATCCAAAGGTCCTATTTTTACCTTATCCGTATAGAACTTTTTAACATTATCAATTTTTATCATAAAGCCCTCTTCCTTAAAACTATAGTTAAGAATATAATTCCACCAAATAATTCAATAATAACTGAAACTACACCTTGAGCATGGAACACATGATACATTAAAAAGTATGCACTCGTCATTATTAAAAATCCTATTGCAAAAGCCATTGGGAAAATATATCTATGATCATAAGTTGCCGCCGCCTGATAACTCAAAGTTACTACTAAAAACCCATAGAAAGTAAGTGGCCCAATTAGAGCTGTTGAAATAGACATTAAAATAGCTACTAATACAAGCGTATAAATTACACTAGGTTGATATTTAACTCCAAAGGAAGTAGCAACATCCTTTCCTAGCGACAAAACATTCAAATTCTTAGAATGAGCAAAAATTAATACTGCTACAATTATGATCATCGGAATGACAATAGGAAAATATGCAGGATCTGCATGATTAACAGAGCCAAATAATTTTGCTTGTAAAAGATCAAACTCTGAAGGCGCAAGTAGTTTTCTCATGAAAGTTGACATAGAATTTAGTCCAGCACCAATAATAATCCCGACTAAAAGCATAAGTTGTAAATTTCCGTATTTCCCGGAAAGTAGCCATCCATAAAGTATCAAACTCATGAGGACCATAACAACAATTTGAAATAAAAATGGACCAATCCCAGTAAAATTGATCAATGCACTAGCACCAAAGAAAAATATTGTACTCGTGTGAATTGCTGAATAAAGTGATTCGAAACCTAAAAGCGAAGGAGTAATAATCTTATTATTCGTAATGGATTGGAAAGCAACTGTCGACAAGCTATGGCAAACAGCTGCAATAATCATTGCAACAATAGCTACAATCCTTCTCTTAACAACTGGGATAAAAGAAGGTGAATCTATCGGAACCGGATTGTTATACACTAACAGTCCATATGAAGAAAGGAGGCCTAAAGCAATCAATGTTATCAGTACAATCCAATAACGTCTTGCTTCCTTCTTAGAACGAAAAGCGCTAGCTGATCTACTTTCATTATGAAGGCTAGAATCGACTTCGACATTTTCTTTATTTCTATAATCTAATGTGATCATCGTGGCCTCCTTGGTTTTCTTTTTCTCAATAAAATAGTAATAAACACGACTGCTCCCACTGATGCAAGTATTAAAGAAACAGGTAATTCAAACGGCTTTATAATTGTTCGAGAAATGATATCACAGGCAGTTATTGTCCCCATTCCGATCAGACATACCCAAGGTAAATTACTTCTAAGATCATCACCTCTAAACATGGAAACAATATTTGGTACAATTAACCCTAAGAAAGGTAAGTTTCCAATAACAGCTGCAACAATTCCAACGGCAAAAGAAATAAGGGCCGTTCCAAAAAGAACAATTCGGTTGTAATTAACGCCAAGGCTTGTTGCGACATCTTCTCCTAGTCCAGCTAAAGTCAATCTATTCGCATACATAAAAATAAGCAAAGTAACGATAACAATCAGCCATAAATATTCGTATCTTCCGACCTGAATGTTAGCAAATGAACCTACAAACCAAGTTTCAATACTTTGCGTCATTTGAAAAAGAAGTCCCAAAAAAGTAGACACTGCAGAAATAACAGCTCCAAGCATCAATCCTATAATTGGGACAATTAAAGACGAACGAAGCTTAACTCTTCTTAAAAATAGAAAGAAAATCATAGTTCCTATAAAAGAAAAAATGATTGCACCAGTCATTCTTTGAACTAACGTCGGGGCAGGGAATAGTAAATACACAAAAAGCAGGCCTAAGCCTGACCATTCAATAGTTCCCGTTGTAGTAGGTTCAACAAAACGATTTTGTGTAATGAGTTGCATAACGAGCCCAGCCATCGCCATTGCAGCTCCAGTAAGCATTAATGCAACTGTTCTCGGAACACGAGTGATGAAAAACATCTCCATTCCGTCCTCTTGTCCACGTATATCATAAACGCCAGTAAACAGTGATATAATCCCTAAAATTAGAACAACTATAATCGCTATTATAAAAGATTTTGTCCATAATTTATTGTGATTATAAAACTGGGGTTGAGAAATATTCTCAACCCTAGAAATTATATTTTTTGACACTGCTTCGTACTCCTTTACACTACTTAGCTAAAGTTTTTGCGATATTTCCAAATAACTCTATGTAAGTCTGAATTGATTCATTTGTGTAAGTATCTGCTGGTGCATAAACAACTTGTTTTTTAGAAACAGCAGTTGTGTTTTGAAGAGCTGGTGATTTAGAAATAACATCCTGAGCAGGAGCTGACTTAGCTGCATCAGATGTTGCAGCATCACGATCTAATACGAACAGCCAATCAGGATTTGTTTGTGCAATAGCTTCAACAGAAACGTCGTCACCTTTATGACCTGCAGTAGAATTAGAAACTTCTAATGCTGGAGTCCAACCGAAAATTTCATACATTGGTCCCCAAACACGACCAGAATGTGGAGCAGCAAAACCAATATTACCACCAGTAACGATAACACTCATAACTTTATCTTTTCCGTTATAAGCAGATTTTGCCTTTTCAATAGATTTATCAAAATCAGCTACTAATTTTTTAGCTTCTTTATCTTTATCAAAGATTTTTCCTAAAGTAACTGTAGAATCTTTAAGTCCTTTTACTAAGTTTTCTCCAGGCTTAGTAGCCTTCTCAGAAACATCAACATTAAGATCAATAACTGCTGCATTTGGTACTAATTTTTTGATTTCTTCGTAATGGCTAGCAAATCTTTGACCAACAATTACAAGGTCAGGGTTTGCAGCTGCGATAATTTCAAGATTTGGTTCGCGGTGATTCCCAATATTTTGAACTTTTTCATCCTTTTTATATGCTGAATCAGCAGGCATGACATCCTTTGGAGCAGCCGCTAATTTAATTCCCCAATCAGCTAAAGTTTCAAACGTTCTATTATCTAAAGCAACTACATTCTTTGGATTTACAGGAACTGTAACTTTTCCATGCGCATCAGTGATTTCAACCGTTTTTGGCTTATCACTACTATTATCTTTAGTAGCCTTCGAAGTTTCTTTACCTGAATCTGAGCAAGCTACTAACATTAAAGTAAAAATTGCTAGAATACTTACTAATTTTAAAAGCATAGTTTTTTTCATACGTATACTCCTTATAATGTAATTTATTTCGAAAATGATGACTTCCAAAGATTGAATTAGATAGTAACTGCTATTCACCTAAATCAATATTGATAATCATTTTCATTTGAATATCCTGTAAATAAGTATAGTCATTAATTATGTGAAAATCTTGTGAATGGTGTGAGTTAATAAAATTAAACATAACTTAGATATAATCTCAACTAATGCGCAACAAATTCATCCCCCACACGTACTAACCAGTAGATTAGCACTTTATAAACTGTGATTTCTACTATAAAAAAAATGACCATTAATAGCTAATTTTTCATATTTCACATAAACTATTTTATCATTCAACCATTGAATAGCCTCTGCCATGTATCGTTTGAATATATCTATTTTTCTTCTCACATTTTAATTTTTTTCTTACATACCCAATATATAAGTCTACTACATTTGGATTTACGACTACGTTATGTCCCCAAACTTGGTTCAAAAGCATTTCACGGCTCAATATTGTATTTTTATTCTTGATTAAAAATACAAGTAAATCGTACTCACGCTTAGTAAGCGAGAGATTTTTACCACCTTTTTTCACAATATTGCTAGATGCATCAACAAAGAGATCTTTAAACTGATAAAAGGTTGTCTCATTTTGCTGGTTACAGTCGCTTCTCCGTAAAATAGCTTGAACCCTTGCTACTAATTCTTCTTTCGCAAATGGTTTTCGTATATAATCATCAGCTCCTGCTTGTAACCCTGCTACGCAATCCTTGCTAGAAATATTGTTGGTCACAATAATGATCGGTGTTATTTTAACAAGTCGTATTTGCCTGCAAATTTCTGGTCCAGATATGCTTAATGAATCCCAATCTAATATGATAATATCCCAATCTTGTTCATATACTATATTTAAACCTTCGTTTTCATTGTGAAGTTTTAAAATGAAATGGCCTTCTTCCGTTAAACCGCTTACGATTTTCTTTGATAAAGACCTTTCATTTTTAATTACTAACACCTGCCTCACCGATGGTTCACCTCTACTTCAATATAACTTGGTTAGATAAAAAATTATCTCCAAAAATAATTTAAGATTTATAAGTATTAAACTCCTAAAAAAAGTCATTATAACAGCTTATTAGGAGAACTCTATATAATCTTACAATAGGTATGGATAAAAAGACAAAATATATTAACATTTGAATGAAACGATTTTATTAATAGAAACTCACCAATCAGGCGTTTACGAGCAGCTATAGTATCTACCTGCTTATCATCCATAACCATTTCTTTATTTTCTGTTTCAGGGGTACTGCCTCATCCCTATCAACTTAAGTATTTTATAAAAGCACAAAACAAAAAGAACCATCCCCTCACCAACCTGGCAAAGTTATGGTTCATATCACACAAAATAAAAAAACCACCAAATATGTATTGGTGGAGACGGTGGGAGTCGAACCCACGTCCAAAAATATCGGCACTTAAGCTTCTACGAGTGTAGTCGATATATTAGCATTTCGCAAACTCTTCAGCCTATCGACAGGCTTCCAAGTTGCTAGTCTGGTTGTTCTCTTCCTTTGTCCTCAGACGGCGAACTCCGGCGTAGTCCACTTAGTTTGAGTCCCTTACCCTACCACATGGACGATGGAGGGAGGAACCTTTAGTGCAATTAAGCAGCTAAAGAAAGATTGTTTTGTTTGCCAATTATAGGCTTTGACGTTTTAACGAGGCCGATCCCCTCGACTCGCAACCTAAGCTCGAACTATCCCTGTCGAATCCGTAACGTCCCCATGATAAAAATGGAGCATACGAAGAAAATTTCGTGATAGCTACTAAGAGCTGTTTTTCAATGTGCAACAATCTTACATAAGTTATTATAACATACGCGCGCCGTTTTACAAATGTAAATATCTGTATTACATCTTTTGACGATCACGGAACGCGCGTGCAATTTCACGTTTAGCTTCTTTCTCTTTTAAATCGTGACGCTTATCGTATTGTTTCTTACCTTTTGCTAAACCAAGTGCCATTTTCGCAAATCCATTTTTCAAATAGATTTTAAGTGGAACTAATGCATATCCTGTTTCTTTTGCAGCTCCTGCTAATTTATCAATTTCTTTTTTATGCAGAAGTAACTTTCTCGTGCGAAGCGGATCATGGTTGAAACGATTCCCTTGCTCGTACGTACTAATATGCATATTATGAACCCATACTTCACCATTATGTACACGTGCAAACGCATCTTTCAAGTTCACGCGTCCAGCGCGAATCGACTTAATTTCCGTTCCTTGAAGGACAAGCCCTGCTTCGTATGTTTCTTCGATGAAATAATCATGAAATGCTTTTTTATTTTGTGCAATAACCTTACCTGAACCTTTTGGCATATAACGTCCCTCCTCTATTTTTACTATTGTAACAAATGTTATAAAAAAGCGAAAGTGGCTCGTTCTCAAGCCACTAAGAAAAAAGAAAAAGCCTCGCTTTTCATCAAAGCGAAGCCATCCTTTTCTTACTTACGCTTTTTCTTTTTCTTCTTGAATCCTGGTACGTTTTCGAAGAATGCTTTTTTCTTCTTGCCGTTACCATCTTTTTTCCCTGGTTGGCTAGCGGACGCGGATGCAGATCCTCTTCCTTTACCTTTGCCACCACGGTCAAATTTTCTACCTGTGCCACGTTCTCCGCCGCGCTCATTACTGCGTTCGCTACGTCCGCCGCGTTTCTTTCTGCCTGTTCTTGGCTGTTCGATCACGACTGGACGATCTTTGAACTTACGACGAGGCGTACCTTTCATGCCAACGATTTCAAAGTCGATTGCACGCTCGTCTTTATTTACATTAATAACGCGAATGGTAATTTCGTCACCGATGCGGAATACGTTACCTGTACGTTCTCCAATCATTGCGAAATGCTGCTCATCATAACGGTAGTAATCATCCGTTAAGTAGCTAACGTGTACAAGACCTTCAATTGTATTTGGAAGCTCTACGAATAAACCGAAGTTTGTTACAGAGCTAATCATACCGTCATACTCTTCGCCGATCTTATCAACCATATACTCTGCTTTTTTCATTTCGTCTGTTTCACGTTCTGCTTCAACAGCACGGCGTTCCATATTAGAAGAATGATCTGCAATCTCAGGTAATTTTTCACGCCATTTTGCTTGCGTTTCATTATCGACTTTACCATTAATGATATATTCACGAATCAATCTGTGAACAATCGTATCTGGGTAACGACGAATTGGTGATGTGAAATGCGTGTAGAACTCAGTTGATAGACCAAAATGTCCTAAGCTTTCTGCATCGTAACGCGCTTGCTTCATAGAACGAAGCATTACTGTCGAAATAACTACTTCTTCTGGTTGCCCTTGAACCATTTCAAGAATTTGTTGTAGCGCACGAGGGTGCACTTCATTTGCACGTCCTTTTACCGCATATCCGAAGTTCGTTACAAACTCGAAGAAACGCTCTAGCTTATCTTCTTTCGGATCTTCATGGACACGGTACATAAATGGTACGTTCATCCAGTGGAAATGCTCTGCTACTGTTTCGTTCGCAACAAGCATAAATTCTTCAATTAACTTCTCTGATACTGAACGATCACGCATAACAACGTCTGTCGGTTTTCCTTCTTCATCTACTAATACTTTTGCTTCTTTAAAGTCAAAGTCGATTGCACCGCGGCGCATACGTTTTTCACGTAGGATTTGTGCTAATTGCCCCATCTCTTTAAACATCGGTACGAGCGGCTCATAGCGTTTCATTAACTCTTCGTCCTCATCTTCTAAAATGCTTCTTACGTCAGCATACGTCATACGCTCTGTCGTTTTAATCACACTTTGGAAAATCTCGTGCTTTACAACGTCACCTAAATTGTTGATTTCCATTTCACAAGATAACGTTAGACGGTCTACTTTCGGATTTAATGAACAAATACCGTTAGATAGACGATGCGGAATCATCGGAATTACACGGTCAACAAGATATATACTCGTCGCTCTCTCCGCTGCTTCTACATCAATTGGAGAACCTTCTTGGACGTAATGACTTACATCCGCAATATGAACGCCAAGCTTATAGTTACCGTTCTCAAGCTTCGTTACTGTAACAGCGTCATCTAAATCTTTCGCGTCTGCACCGTCAATTGTTACAATCATTTGGTCACGTAAGTCACGGCGATCTTTTAAATCTTCTTCTGAAATCGTTTCTGGTACACTGTTTGCATGTTCCATCACTTCTTCAGGGAACGCTAAAGGCAAGTGATGTTTATGAATGACAGATAAAATATCTACTCCTGGATCATTTTTATGACCTAGAATTTGAATAACTTCACCTTCCGCACTTAAACGATTCTCTGGATAGCTCGTAATTTTTACAACTACTTTATGGCCTTCTACAGCACCCATTGATGCGCTTTTCAATACGAAAATGTCACTCGTCCAGCGCTTATTGTCAGGTATAACAAACCCAAAGTTTTTCGATTCTGTATATGTACCAACTAGTTCTTTCGTTCCACGTTCTAAAATGCGTACAATGGAACCCTCTTGACGCGAACCACTCGATTGGGAACTAAGGCGTGCTAATACTATATCGCCATGAAGTGCACCGTTTAACTCTGTAGGCGGGATGAAAAGATCATCATCTCCAGTTTTCTTCTCGTCTGGTACAACGAATGCAAAACCACGTGCATGTCCAATTAACTTACCACGTATTAAATTCATCTTTTCAGGAAGACCGTAACGGTTGCTACGAGTACGAATAACAAGTCCCTTTTCTTCCATCGTTACAAGTGCCTTTACAAAATCTTTAAAGCCCTCAGAACCTTCAATCCCAAATGCCTCTTCTAACTCTTGTATCGTTAGCGGTTTATACGCTTCTTCTCTCATAAATAATAACAACTTATCAATATGTTCTTGTATGATTTCTTCCAAGCAAAAATACCTCCTTTAAAACCTTATATTATTTAGTGTATCCGAAAGATAGGGGATGTATAAAGCGAAACTTCAATACTCCCCTTATGATTTTTACAGTTTTCACAAAAAATCCCTTATGAAAAAAAGAGGCAACTAGATCTTACCAATCTAGTTGCTCCAAGAAGTTATATACATCCTCATGTAGCTCGTCACGCTGTTTATCAAGTGTAATGACATGCGTAGAGTCTTCATACCATTTAATGTCTTTTAACGTTGATTCTACACCGTTATAAATAATGTTAGCACTATCTGTATTAATCATTTCATCATGACGCGCTTGTACAACAAATGTTGGTGCATAGATCATGTCCACATTGTTACGTACGTCAGCAATTAATTGTTGTAATGCTTTTAATGTATTCATCGGTGTCTTTTGGAATTCCAACATTTCTTGTTCGATTTGCTCTGGTGATTTTTGCTCACGCTTTTTATATTCGCGGGCATATGCCAATATACCTTGGTACATCGTTTCTTCACTCTTAATATACATCGGTGCACACATTGGCACTACACCTAAAACCGGTACTGTATAACCTAATTTTAGCGAAAATACGCCACCAAGTGACAATCCAACGACAGCAATTTTCTCAAAACCTTTATCTTTTAAAAGCTGATATGCCTCCGTTACGTCTTGCCACCAATCTTCAGGACCTGTATGAACAAGCTCTTCTGGTGGTACACCGTGCCCTTTATAAATTGGGGCATGACAAGTGTAGCCTTTCTTTTCTAAGAAACGCCCTAACATACGTACATCAGCTGAGTTTCCTGTGAATCCATGTAGTAATAAAACAGCGCGGTCTCCACCCTCAAATGTAAATGGTTTCGGAGATGCTAATTTCATCATGTACTTCTCCTCTTTCTCTTCTGTAATCTAGTCGTATTCTTTCTATATCTAGTGTACCATATTTATATTTCTATAATCTAATTAGAAACATCTTTCAAATGGCAAAACAAAAAAAGAAGAACCATTAGTACATCTTACTAACGCTTCTTCTTTCAATTCTATAAGTTTAAGTACGTAACACCAATTGTTAATGCGAAGAACAATACAGCTAAAACAATTGTAATACGGTTTAATACCGCTTCAATTCCACGTGCTTTTTGCTTACCAAATAATTGCTCTGCACCGCCTGAAATTGCACCTGAAAGGCCTGAGCTATTACTAGACTGCATAAGTACCATAACAATCATTAAAATCGATACAATAATAAGTAAAACGGATAATAACGTATGCACTTGGCGTACCTCCTACAAAGATTCAGTTATTGTAACTGTAGCATAAATTCTATAGAAAAGCGAGAGCTATAGGGTTGCTCTCGCTTTTCTTCTATTACATGAACATCATTGCAAATAATGGTCCGAGCAAACATGTCAAAATTGCTGTTAATGTCATTGTTACCGATCCAATAACACCTTCATGTTCATTATTTTTCATCGCTCTCATGACGCCCATAATATGAGAAGCACATCCAAATCCGATACCTTTACCAACTGAATTTGTAACGCGGCTCCATTTTAATAAAAGTGGGCCGGTAATCGTTCCAGTAATACCCGCAATAACAACGAAAGCTGCTGTTAATGACGGTACACCACCAACTTGTTCTGAAACACTCATCGCAACTGGCATTGTTACCGATTTTGGTAAAGAAGATAAAATTAAACTTTTATCCGTTCCCATAAGTGATGCAATAGCAAAATCGCTCGCAATGGCAACTGTTGTACCTACTAATACGCCACCAGCAATCGGTACAACATACTTTTGAAGAACGTGGCGTTGTTTATAAAGAGGAATTGCAAATGCTACAACACCGGGTCCGAGCAGTTTTGCAATCCAGCCGCCACCACTTTCCATATAATGTTGATAGGGTATATCAAGCATAATAAATAAGAAAGCCATTAATCCTGTTGCTACAAGCATTGGAATGGTGAATGGTGTTGGAAATAATTTATAGATTTTTTTAGATAATTGGTATAATAGCACCGTAAAAAGAACCCAACCGATTCCGATTAATATTTGGCTCATCTCGATTCTCTTTCCTTTCTATTTGCAAGATATTGTCCTGTATGTCCTGCAACAATAATAATTAAAAATGTACTCGCTACAATTGTAATGAAAAGAGAAATTCCTTTACTCATAAAAAAAGCACCGTAATTCATTAGGCCAAGTGTTGGCGGAATTAATAAAAACGGCATAATAGCAACGAGTGTTTCTGCTCCTAAATCGAACCATTTCACTGGAAGAACTTTTAGGCTAAGTAAAACAAGTAAGAGGAACATTCCAATCAAACTTCCTGGGATCGGAATATTTAACATTTCTTGTACCCAAGTTCCAACCATATAAAAAACGTAAAGAGCAGCAATTTGGACAAGAATCTTTGTAAATTTCATGTTCATCATCCCTCTTGTTTATACGATCTTCTGTTAATATCTTTATCATAGTATAAATTGTAAAAAGCTGCAATTTATCAACTTGACAGCAAAAAACGCCTATGTTATACGCTTACAACCTTGATATGACTACATTTTCAAAAGAAAATTAAGTCAAAAACCTTGACCTAATATAAGAAGTTTTTATTTTCTGAATTTTAAAGGTTATTATTTCAATAAAATAATCTTTTTATCCTTAAGCTTACATATATATAAAGTGAAACTTTAATCAGTGGGTGATTCTTTATCCCCCACTGATTATTAGTTGAACCAATTCGCTGAATTTTGAGGTTGGGGTCTTACTGCCCATTAAAGTGGGATGAACAAGATAGGTGGTGAACATATGCCCAAAAAGGTTCTCATTTTTTGTGATCCTGGGATTGATGATACGATGGCTCTCCTCTTAGCATTCTTTATCGATGAAATAGAAATCATCGGCATTGTTGCTGATTACGGCAATGTTCCAAAAGAGATGGCCGTACAAAATGCTCATTTTCTTAAGAATGAAACAAGGAATAGAAATATTAAGATATTCGGTGGTTCAGAACGCCCTCTTACTGGTGCCCCGCCTGCTTTTTTTACAGATGTACACGGGAAACAAGGGCTTGGGCCAATTATTCCAAAGGGGAATGTGACTAACGGAGAAATGGAGAATTTCTTTGAAGTGATTCCTCTTATTGAACAGTATAAAGATGAATTAATCATTGTAAGTTTAGGAAGACTTACATCTCTAGCAATTTTATTTATCATGTGCAAACAGTTAATGAAACAAATTAAATCTTACTACGTAATGGGCGGTGCCTTTTTACATCCTGGTAATGTCACCCCTATTTCTGAAGCAAACTTTTATGGCGATCCTACTGCCGCTAATATAGTCCTTCAATCCTCACCTAACATGTACATCTATCCATTAAACGTCACCCAATATTCCATCATTACACCAGAAATGGCTGAATATATTGAAGCAAAAGGAAAAGCCCCACTCGTCAAACCGTTATTCGATCATTATTACTACGGCTATTATAAAAATGCTCTACCACATTTAAAGGGTAGCCCCTTCCATGACACAATGCCAATACTCGCTTTACTTGATAACTCTATGTTTACGTATCACAAATCCCCTATCGTTGTTATGACAGAATCCTCTGCACAAGGAGCAAGCATAGGGGAATTTCGTTCTTTAGTGAACCAAAAGCCATTTATTGATTGGCCGGGTCATCAAATTGCAATTGATTTTGATTATAACCGTTTCTTTAAACATTTCATGTCACTTATGACGGGGGAACAATTTTAACATAAAAAAAACAGACCGTGATTTCTCACGGTCTGTCGTTATTTTCTACAATTATCGTTTGATATTGTAGAAAGATTTGATACCATCGTAAACAGCGATTTCGCCTAGTTCGTCTTCGATGCGTAATAATTGGTTGTACTTAGCAATACGGTCAGTACGGCTCATAGAACCAGTTTTGATTTGGCCAGCGTTAGTTGCAACTGCGATGTCAGCGATTGTAGCATCTTCAGTTTCACCAGAACGGTGAGATACAACTGCTGTGTAACCAGCACGTTTAGCCATTTCGATAGCTTCGAAAGTCTCAGTTAAAGTACCGATTTGGTTAACTTTAATTAAGATTGAGTTAGAGATACCTTTTTCGATACCTTCAGCAAGTTTTTGAGTGTTAGTTACGAATAAGTCGTCACCAACTAATTGTACTTTATCACCGATACGCTCAGTTAATAATTTATGACCATCCCAGTCGTTTTCGTCTAAACCATCTTCGATAGAGATGATTGGGAAGTCTTTGCAAAGCTCTTCGTAGAAATCAACCATTTCTGCAGAAGTTAAGCCAGTACGGCCTTCGCCTGCAAGGTCATATTTACCAGTTTCTTTGTTGTAGAACTCAGAAGAAGCAACGTCCATTCCTAAGAATACGTTCTCGCCAGCTTTGTAACCAGCTTTTTCGATAGCTTCGATGATTACTTCTAGTGCTTCACGGTTAGAACCAAGGTTTGGAGCGAATCCACCTTCGTCACCTACTGCAGTGTTAAGACCTTTGTCATGTAATACAGCTTTAAGTGCATGGAATACTTCAGCACCCATACGGATTGATTCTTTGAATGTTGGAGCACCAACTGGTAAGATCATGAACTCTTGGAAGTCTACGTTGTTATCAGCGTGAGAACCACCGTTGATGATGTTCATCATTGGAGTTGGTAATTGTTTTGCATTGAATCCACCAAGGTAACGGTATAATGGAAGACCTACGAAGTCAGCTGCTGCGTGAGCTACTGCCATAGATACACCAAGAATAGCGTTAGCGCCTAGTTTACCTTTGTTTGGAGTGCCATCTAATTCGATCATAGCACGGTCGATACCAGCTTGGTCAGTTACGTCGAAACCAACGATTTCTGGAGCGATTGCTTCGTTAACGTTGTTTACTGCGTTCATAACACCTTTACCTAGGTAACGAGATTTGTCACCGTCACGTAATTCTACTGCTTCGTGCTCACCAGTAGATGCACCACTTGGTACGATAGCGCGTCCGAAAGCGCCGCTTTCTGTGTAAACTTCTACTTCTACAGTTGGGTTACCACGAGAGTCAAGGACTTCGCGAGCATAAACATCAATAATTGTTGACATAATAAATTCTCTCCTTTTTATATAAGCAAATTATTTAATAATTGTTTTACCTGTCATTTCTTTCGGTTGCTCAACACCAAGAAGTGTAAGCATAGTTGGAGCGATATCACCTAAGATACCATCTTCACGTAATTCTACGTCGTTCTTAGTAACAATGAAAGGAACCGGGTTAGTTGTATGAGCTGTCATTGGCTCTCCTTCAGAAGTTAATTCTTCATCCGCATTACCATGGTCAGCAGTAATAAGTGCTACACCATCTTTTGCAAGAATCGCTTCTACAACTTTTCCTAAACATTCGTCAGTTGCTTCTACTGCTTTAATTGTTGGTTCCATCATCCCAGAATGGCCAACCATATCACAGTTCGCAAAGTTAAGAATGATAACATCGTGTTTATCATTTTCGATTTCATTTACTAAAGCGTCCGTTACTTCGTAAATGCTCATTTCAGGTTTCAAGTCATACGTTGCAACCTTCGGTGAGTTAATTAAGATACGCTCTTCTCCTGGGAATTCAGCCTCACGACCACCGCTAAAGAAGAATGTAACGTGCGGATACTTTTCAGTTTCCGCGATGCGAAGTTGCTTTAATCCCGCTTGCGCAACAACTTCACCTAAAGTGTTATCAAGGTTCATTGGCTTGAATGCCACGTAACCATCTACTGTTTCACTAAAGTGTGTCATACATACGAATTCTGGAATGTGAGGTACTTTTTCACCACGATCGAACTCACGGAAGTCTTCGTTTGTAAATACACGAGCAATTTGAATTGCACGGTCTGGACGGAAGTTATAGAAGATAACTGCATCATCATCATTGATTGTTGCAACTGGCGTGTTATCTTCGTTAACAATTACAGACGGCAATACGAATTCATCGTAGATACCATTTGCATAAGAGTCTTCTACACACTCTTCTGCTGATTTATAAGTAGGGCCTTCACCATTCACCATAGCACGGTAACATTTTTCTACGCGATCCCAACGCTTGTCACGGTCCATGGAGTAATAACGACCAGAGATAGTCGCGAATTGTCCTACTCCTGTTTCTTTAATTACTTCATTTGTTGCATCGATATAGCTTTGTGCTGTTTTTGGTCCAACATCGCGGCCATCTAAGAATGCATGAATGTATACTTTCTCAACGCCTTCTTTAGCTGCTAAGCGAAGAAGAGCAAACATGTGGTTCATGTGACTGTGCACACCACCGTCAGAAAGTAAACCGAATAAATGAAGTGCAGTACCTTTTTCTTTTACGCTTTTAATTGCACTTTGGAACGTTTCGTTCTTATCGAACTCACCTTCACGAATTGCAACGTTTACGCGTGTTAAGCTTTGATATACAATGCGGCCAGCACCGATATTTAAGTGACCAACCTCAGAGTTACCCATTTGACCCTCTGGAAGACCTACTGCCTCACCACAAGCTGTAAGCGTTGTGTGAGGGAATTTGTTCCAGTAACCATCAAAATTAGGTTTCTTAGCTTGTGCTACAGCATTCCCGTAAGTTTCTTCACGAAGTCCGAAACCGTCAAGAATGATTAAAGCTGTTGGCTTTCTCATTTTACCGCCCCCAGAAGACCTAAGAACGAAGCAGGCTCTAAGCTAGCACCGCCAACTAAAGCGCCATCGATGTCAGATTGTGCCATGTACTCTTTAATGTTTTCTGGTTTTACGCTACCGCCGTATTGGATACGAACAGCTTCTGCAGCTTCTGGAGAAACAGCTTCTGCAACAACTTTACGGATATGCGCACATACTTCATTTGCATCTGCAGAAGAAGAAGATTTACCTGTACCGATAGCCCAGATTGGCTCATAAGCGATAACAGTTGCTTTAACTTGCTCTTCTGTTAAACCTGCAAGTGCTTTTGTTACTTGACCTGCTACTAGATCAAATGTTTTTCCGCTTTCGCGCTCTTCTAAAGTCTCACCACAACATACGATTGGTGTTAAACCATGTTCAAATGCTGCGATAGTCTTTTTGTTTACTGACTCATCTGTTTCAGCAAACATTTCACGACGCTCAGAGTGGCCAAGTACTACGTAGCCTACTTTTAAGTCGCTAAGTGCTACTGGGCTAATTTCGCCAGTGAATGCACCATTTTTTTCGAAGTGCATGTTTTGTGCACCTACTTGTAAATCAGTTCCTTCAGTCGCTGCTACAAGGCGCTCTAAGAATAGAGCTGGAGAGCAAACTACTGCATCAACAGCTGAAGCTGCTGGGATTTGACCTTTAACTTCCTCTACGAAGCTAACTGCTTCAGATAGAGTTTTATTCATTTTCCAGTTACCTGCGATAATTGGTTTACGCATGCTTTGCACCGTCCTTTTTCTTTGGCTGCTACTTATTTGTCGTTAAGACAAACTACACCTGGAAGCTCTTTACCTTCCATGAATTCTAATGACGCACCGCCGCCAGTAGAAATGTGGCTCATTTTATCAGCCATACCGAATTTTTCAACAGCTGCTGCAGAGTCACCACCGCCGATAACAGAGTATGTACCTTCTGCATCTGCTAATGCTTGTCCTACTGCTTTTGTACCTTCTGCGAATGGAGTCATTTCGAATACACCCATTGGTCCATTCCATACAACAAGCTTAGAGTTTTTAATTACATCTGCATAAATTTCACGTGTTTTAGGACCGATGTCCACGCCTTCCCAGTTAGAAGGGATAGAATCGATATTAACGATTTTAGTTGTTGCAGTTTCAGAGAATTCCTCAGTGATTACAACATCAACTGGCATGTAGAAGTTTACGCCTTTTTCTTTTGCAAGTTGCATAAATTCTTTAGCTAGTTCAATCTTGTCGTCTTCACATAGAGATAGACCAATTTCATGACCTAAAGCTTTAACGAATGTGTAAGCAAGTCCGCCACCGATGATTAAGTTATCTACTTTGTCTAATAGATGACGAATTACACCGATTTTATCTTTTACTTTCGCACCACCGATGATAGCTGTGAATGGACGTTCTGGGTTAGAAAGTGCTTTACCTAATACTTCTAACTCTTTTTCCATTAATAGACCAGATACTGCTGGTAGGTAGTCTGCGATTCCTGCTGTAGAAGCATGAGCACGGTGAGCTGCACCGAATGCATCGTTTACGAAGATATCAGCAAGAGCTGCAAATTCTTTCGCAAGTTCTGCATCGTTCTTTTCTTCGCCCGCATAGAAACGTACGTTTTCAAGAACTAATACGTCGCCCTCGTTCATTGCTGCAACCATTTCTTGTGCAACTGGTCCGAATGCTTCGTCTGCTTTTTTAACATCTTTACCAAGAAGCTCGCCTAAACGTGCTGCTACTGGAGTAAGACGTAATTCTTCTACTGCTTGACCTTTTGGACGGCCTAAGTGGCTTGCTAAAATAACCTTCGCACCTTGCTCTACTAAATATTGAATTGTAGGAAGAGCTGCACGGATACGAGTTTCATCTGTAATTTTGCCTTCTTTCATAGGTACGTTGAAGTCAACGCGGCAAAATACACGCTTACCTTTTAAATCTACGTCACGAATTGATTTTTTGTTCATTGGATTTCCCTCCGACTACTAGTTAGGATTGACAAAACCCACTCAAAAGCTTAACACATTTGCTTTTAAAACGAAAGAAGAGAGAGAGGGAACAAACCCTCTCCCTCGTTTTGTCATTGATAACTTATATAATTAAGAATTAAAGACCTTTTGAAGTCATGTAAGCTGCTAAGTCTACTACGCGGTTAGAGTAACCAGTTTCGTTATCGTACCAAGAAAGTACTTTAACCATGTTACCTTCCATTACCATTGTAGATAATGCATCGATTGTAGAAGAAGCTGTACATCCGTTATAGTCGATAGATACTAATGGCTCTTCGCTGTATCCAAGGATACCTTTTAATTCGCCTTCAGCTGCTGCTTTGAATGCTGCATTTACTTCTTCAACTGTTACTTCTTTGTCAAGTTCAACAACTAGGTCAACTAGAGAAACGTTAGCAGTTGGAACACGTACAGCGCCACCGTTTAATTTACCTTTAAGTTCTGGTAATACTAATGCTACTGCTTTAGCTGCACCAGTAGATGTTGGGATCATGTTTTCAGCTGCTGCACGAGCACGACGTAAATCTTTGTGTGGTAAGTCTAAGATTTGTTGGTCGTTAGTGTAAGAGTGAATTGTTGTCATCATTCCGCGTTTTACGCCGAATTTTTCGTTTAATACTTTAGCGAATGGAGCTAGACAGTTTGTAGTACAAGAAGCGTTAGATACTACATTGTGGTTAGCTGCATCGTATTGTTCGTGGTTAACACCCATAACTACAGTGATATCTTCGTCAGAAGCTGGAGCTGAGATGATAACTTTCTTAACTGATCCACCTAAGTGTTTTTCAGCGTCTGATTTTTTAGTGAAACGGCCAGTAGATTCTACTACTACTTCTACTCCGTAGTCGCTCCATGGTAATTGAGCTGGGTCACGCTCAGCGATAACTTTAATTTCTTTACCGTTAACAACGATGCTGTTTTCGTTAGCAGATACTTCTGCATTTAAAGTTCCGTGAACTGTGTCATATTTTAAAAGGTGAGCTAATGTTTTAGCATCTGTTAAGTCGTTGATTGCTACTACTTCTACCTCAGAGTTGTTAAGAGCTGCGCGGAATACGTTACGTCCGATACGTCCAAATCCATTAATACCAATTTTAGTCATTTGAATTTCCTCCTTGGGGGATTATATTAAAGGGTAATACCCTTTGTTAACTGTTTTGCTGCACCTTCATCTGTAATTAGAATTGAAGTGTGCCCTTGTTTAATTACAGCCTGTATTGCCTTTGCCTTTGAAGAACCTCCAGCGACTGCAACAACGTGAGATACACTTTGTAAATCCTCAAGTTGCATACCAACTGTTCTTACTTTATGAACAACATTTCCTTGTTCATTAAAGTAGTAACCGAAAGCTTCGCCAACTGCTTCACTTGCTTGAATCTTTAACCAATCTGCTTCCGAAGTATTTCTGCGACGTGCCATTGTTAACGCATCACCTATTCCATGAATGACGATATTGGAAGATCGAATCAACTCAAGAACTTCTTTCACGGAAGGCTCTGTCACAATAGACGCATATGCTTCGCTGCTAACATGGTCTGGAACATACAATAAGCGATAATTACTCATCGTATTTTGCGCCATCTTGGCACAAATAGTATTGGCTTCTAACTCGACGCCTTCTCCAATTCCACCACGTGCTGGGACAAATAGCATATGTAAATCTTTGCAATCAAGCTGCATCATGTCCGCAACAGCAGCTAGCGTAGTTCCTCCAGCCACAGCAACGATATTATTCGCTGTCAGACGGTCTTTTATACAAGTCACACAAGCACGGCCCATCTCCAGTTTGACCCAAGGCGATTCATCACTATCACCAGGGACAACGAAAACTTCATCCAAGTCTAATGTTTCCTTAAGTTGCTTTTCTAAAACCTTTAACCCGGAAATTTCTTTCATAAAGTCTTCCAAAGCAAGAACTAAAGCTGTTCCTTCTTCTGTCAAAGTCATTCCAGAAGAAGCGACGTGAACTAAGTTTTGTTCTTTCAAAACTTGAACTTCACTTCGCAATACTCGTTCTGTCATACCGAGACTTGCTGATAAATTTCTTCTTCCAATCGGCTGCATAAGCCTAATGTATTGAAGAATTTGCATTCTCGTTTGCATAACAGGTAGCAGATCAGGTAATAATTTTTTTGTGTTCTGAATCCATGAGCGCATATCTTTTCTCCTCACTACATCGGTTCATTTTCCCTCGTGGTCACTTTACGTCCCGTAGTGACATTTTGTGTCCCACATAGGTTAAAAAAATAATCCCTGCTACGTGTATTATTGTAACAGGAGATAGAAACTTATTCAACTCTTAACTGCATTCTTTATATAGTTTATTATGACACCTTTGTGAATGTTACCATATTCTACTTGTTTTCCGTCTATTTCTACAACCGGAATCATTAGGTGATATTTTTCTAAAAGGTCATTATCTTCATATATATCTATTTCCTCAATTTGAAAAGAATATTCACATTGTACTTCCTGTAAAACTTGCTTCGCCTTCACGCAAAGGCCACAATCATTTTTTGTATACAGTACAACTTTCATCTTCTTCACCTATCCGATCGTTTTTCGTAATGACGACGCTGGGATGTGCATTTGCTCCCTATACTTCGCCACTGTTCTTCGAGAAATAACGATTTCATGCTCTTCTTCTAACAATTTTGAAATCTTTTGGTCTGAAAGTGGCTTTTTCTTATTCTCCGCCTCAACAAGCGTTTGAATAAATTGTTTTACACGCTTTGTAGAAACTGCTTCATCTTCAGTAGTCGAAACGGCATTACTAAAGAACGATTTCATCTCAAATAAACCGTGTGGTGTTTGCACATATTTATTTCGCGTTGCACGACTAATTGTCGATTCATGGACGCTTAGCTCTTCTGCTACTTCTTTTAAAGCAAGTGGCTTTAAATACTCCGGACCTTTCCAGAAGAAATCACGTTGTTTTTCCATAATAATGGTCATCACTTGCAAAAGCGTTTGTTTTCTTTGTTTCAAACTACGCATAATCCACTGTACATGCTGATACTTTTCTGAAACGTAAGATGCTACTTCACTTTCACTATTATTAAGAAGCGCACTATATTCAGAATGAATTTCAATTCTCGGCATATTTCTCTCATTCATTTGTAAAACGAGACGATCACCGTCTTTTTTCACCGCCATATCAGGCACAATATAAAGTGGTTTATCAGAAGAAAACGCAAGACCTGGTTTTGGTTGTAATGACGTTATACAATTTACAGCACTCTGTAATTCCTCATTACTACACTTCAACACTTGAACGAGCTTTCGCCAATCTTTCTTTACGAAATAAGCGAAGTGATCTTCCACAACCTCTTCTGCTAATCCATTCCGCCTTTGTAAGCGCTTCAATTGCAAAGTTAGACATTCCTGAATATTACGCGCCCCTACCCCTGCTGGCTCGAGTGATTGGACAAGCTCTACAGAGCGGTCGACTACATGAAGCGGTGCGGAAAGAAGATTTGCTAACTCCTCGTTCGTTTCTTGTAAATACCCATTTCCATCCATGTTCATAATAATGAAAGAAGCTACTTTTCGCTCTTCTTCCTCTATTTTATAATACTGTATTTGATTTAATAAATGTTGCTGAATCGTTGTAGAATCCACACTGTAGATTTCCATCTGATTCTCGACTTGTTTGCTGGTACTTTTACTGTTGTTAGAGCTCTTTTTCTTCTCCCTCTCAAAACCACCTAACTCAATAAGGGGATTCTCTAACGATTGCTCATACAAAAACTCCGATAATTCTTGTACATTATACTGGAGCATTGTAATCGCTTGCCTTAACTCTTGTGTCATTGCCAAACGTAAGCTTTGTTCTTGTAAAAGACTTGCCTTCAAACTAATCTCCCCCTTGTTTCTATTGTACAATAAGTTTGGTAAAAGGAGAATGCTATCACAGACACCCATTCCAAAATATTATTAATTTATATGTATTAATGAGATTTACAACTTAAAACCGAAATTTGAATAATATTGAAAGAAAATAATAGCACAACAAATTATTACCACATACTAATAGTAAATCTTATAACTAGATATAACAAGAGGGTAATAAAAAAAGCCCTAACCTACAAAACGTAAGTTAGGACTTTTTGACGCGCCCAGAGGGATTCGAACCCCCGGCAGACGTGGTACCGGAAACCACCGCTCTATCCGACTGAGCTATGGGCGCATGATTATAGAAAACACTTCATTTTCTCTTCATAATAATAGCAATAAAAACCATTTAAATCAATAAAAACTCTTTGATTGCACGTTATATATACGCTATTTTTTGCATAAAAAAGCCCCCTAATTTCTATATTTAGGAGGCAATTCTTAACGGTCTTATTTATCTAGTTTCTCTTTAATCTCTTTTGGAATTTCATTCGGCTGTACTTCTTGATATGTTTCAATATATTCACCTTTTGTTTTAACCTTTACATACGCTCCCTCTCTAAGTCCACGAGGTGCATAAAACTTAACATCTCTCTCTTCACCTGAAGCATAATAACCCATTAGTTTATAATCCCCAGCTACCTCTCCAATTTTAGATAGTCGGCCAGATTCTTTCGCTTTTACATATACAAAGTCCTCTTTCACAAGCGGATTGTATCTATCTGTTATCTCATTATGAGAAACACTTGCCACACCAATAACTAATATAAAAATTCCAATTAAACCTAATAATAATTTCTTCATTTTTCTCTCCTTACAATATGCTTTTAACTTGTTTTACCTTCTTTATTCTAGGAGAAAAAAGTTTTTGTCACTATCGCTTTTCCTTACATGTTCATTACAAAATTGTAATGCTCAGATGCTTCATCCCTAAAATTCCCAATCATAAATTCAACCTAACTCACAAATTATAACCTTTGAATTGATATTCCAAAGGGGGCTTCATTCAATGACTGTAATTACGAAATTAAAGCAAACTGTTTCTGGATTAAAAAGTGCACAAGCTAGCTTAGAGGGATTCGCTCTTGATACGGATAACCAACAAGCTAAGCAACTTTTCCAAACAGCTGCGCAGCAAACACAAACAATTATCGATTCTTTAAACCCACGTGTTGAAGAAGTCCAACAAGAAGAACCACAATACTCACAGCAATAACGAATCAGTCTTGCTGTGAAATAGAAAAAGGATGATATGCAGTCATCCTTTTTCTATCACATTACATATTGCAATAGAAATGGAATGATAAGTATGCAAAAACTCGGACTCATAACCGTATTATTTGCCCTTCTATTTAGCTCTTTTACCGGATGTGATAATAGTCCTTTAGATAAAAAAGTGAAAGAAGAAGCAAAACGAACGGAGAAAGAGAAAGGTCCAAAGTTAACAAAAACGAGTATGGAATCCTTTAATCAATCTATATCACAAGGAGCCAAGAAAAGAGCTCTCGCTATGGATGAAATTATAAAAAGTACAGCAGTAAATTCAAATTTAGATCTCTACATAGCAGTTACACCTGAGCATCACGAAAGATTTGGATTAAAACCTCTCCGTAAGAAGCTTCAAAAGCAGCTAAGTGATGAGCACCCCACTTTCGATGTTCGTGTAAGTACAGATAAAAAAATCTTTATGTTACTTGAAAAGCTTGAAAGAAAAATTAAGGAAAAGAAAGTATCTAAAGATGAAATTAATAAACAATTAAAATTCATTGGTAAAAAAATGGAGTCTAACACTTAACGCTTTTTAAAAGAAAAGGAAGGTTTGCAATGTCTAGTAAAGATAAAAACTTAACCCCTGTGCAACAGGAATATAAAAAATTCGAGCAAGAACGCGAACCGAAGCGTCCTGTCTTAAAAAACTGTATAAAAGCCTTTTTCGTTGGTGGTTTCATTTGCCTAATTGGGCAACTCATTTCTACTTTTTATATTACGTATTTCGATTTCACTGAACGATCAGCAGGGAATCCAACAGTAGCAACTCTTATTTTCATCTCGATGTTACTAACTGGGTTCGGCGTATATGATCGTCTCGGTCAATTTGCAGGTGCTGGGACAGCTGTACCTGTCACTGGATTTGGTAACTCTGTTGTCGCCGCATGTATCGAACACCGGACAGAAGGGTTTGTCCTTGGCGTTGGCGGTAACATGTTCAAATTAGCCGGCTCCGTTATTTTATTTGGTGTATTTTCAGCTTTCGTCATCGCACTTATTAAAACGATTCTCGTTCAATGGGGAGGGCTATAAATGTTACAAGGACACCGAACGTGGGTATTTGAAAACAAACCAGTTATCATTTCAACTGGAGTCGTTGGCGGACCGTTTGAAGCAAAAGGGAAAATCCCAGAAGACTTCGATATCCTTCATGAAGATTTATGGCTCGGACAAGATTCCTATGAAAAAGCACATAAAATTTTATTCGAAGAAGCTTGTAGCCGCGCCACTGAAAAAGCAGAACTTCGTAAAGATGATATTCAATTTGTACTCGCAGGAGATTTAATTAATCAAATTACCCCTACAAGCTTTGCTTGCCGTACACTAGGCACTCCTTATCTCGGACTATTCGGTGCTTGTTCTACTTCTATGGAAGGTTTAGCACTTGGAGCGAGTATCGTAAATGCAAAAGGCGCAAAATATTTATTAACCGGGGCATCAAGTCATAACACTGCTGTAGAAAAACAGTTCCGCTACCCTACCGAATATGGTGGACAAAAGCCACCTACCGCGCAGTGGACAGTAACTGGAGCAGGGGCCGCTATTTTAAGTGATACTGGACACGGCCCTAGGGTAACATCCGCAACAATCGGAAAAGTGGTTGATATGGGATTAACAGATCCGTTTAATATGGGAGGCGCAATGGCTCCAGCCGCCGTCGATACAATTGAGGCCCACTTACGCGAACGCCAAATTGATGCCTCTTACTACGATTTAATCGTAACCGGTGACCTCGGGCATGTAGGACGTGAAATTGCTTATGACTTACTACATAAACACGGAACGAAAGTAACGAGCGAACAGTTTCAAGATTGCGGGCTACTCATTTATAGAGAAGGGCAACCTGTCATAGCTGGTGCTAGTGGACCAGGATGTTCCGCAACAGTCGTGTACGGTCATTTATTAAACCGAATGAAAAGAGGAGAGTTCAAAAAAATACTTGTCGTTGCGACAGGCGCTTTACTATCTCCACTTACATTCCAACAAGAAGAAACGATTCCGTGCATCGCTCACGCCGTTTCAATTGAATTCGGAGGTGCAACGCAATGATTTTTTTCTGGGCTTTCGTCATTGGCGGACTCATATGTGTAATCGGCCAACTTATGTTTGATGTCGGCAAGCTAACACCCGCTCATACAATGGCAACACTCGTTGTTGCTGGAGCTATATTAGATGGATTCAATTTGTATGAACCATTAATTGACTTCGCTGGAGCTGGGGCAACCGTACCTATTACAAGCTTTGGTAATGCCCTCGTTCACGGCGCAATGGAAGAAGCTGCAAAACATGGCATCGTTGGCGTTATTACCGGCATGTTTAAAGTAACAAGCGCCGGTGTATCCGCAGCTATTATTTTCGGCTTCATCGGAGCATTGCTATTCAAACCGAAAGGATAAGGTGTTCGTATGACAGTTATCGCTAGCGTCAAAACCTGCCTTGCTAGTGTAAGGGGCGCTCAAGCAAGTTTAAGCTCCCTTTCACTACATTCACAGGACGCAGAATCAAAACGTGTATTTCATGAATGTATGTTAGAAATGGACAGCATCATCGCTGATTTACAAAATAGAGTTTCAGTATTAGAACGTGAAGAACCTCAATATAAAGGGTTTTAAGTAGACTGGAGGAAATGACTATGTCTCACCTGCCGGAATGGACACTTGTCATTCTTCGCTCTGTATTCATATTAATTATTTTATTCGCTATTACGAAATGGTTAGGGAAAAGACAAATCTCTCAGCTCTCCTTTTTTGAATACATTGCCGGAATGACAATCGGTGACATCGCTGCCCAAGTATCTACAGGGCTCGATTCAAAATTTTTTCACGGCGTCTTTGCGATACTCATTTTCGCTGTGGTACCTTTTTTAACAGGAATCCTTTCTTTAAAGAACAAAACAGCTCGGGACTTCTTTGAAGGGAAATCTACCGTATTAATAAAAGATGGAAAGATACTCGAAGATAACTTAAAGAAAGAAAAATATACAAGTGACGAATTACTGGAACTTCTCCGTGGAAAAGATGCTTTCAGCGTAGCTGATGTTGAATTTGCTGTATTAGAACCGAGCGGAGAATTAAATGTATTATTAAAGAAAGATCGCCAACCACTCACAGCAAAAGACATCGGTTTAAAAGTGCCGAACGAAAAAGAACCACAAACTGTTATTATGGATGGCAATGTCTTAGATGAACCGCTATCCGCAAGTGGACATAACCGCGCTTGGCTACATGCTGAACTAGAAAAGCTCGGTGTTGTTATCGAAAATGTCTTTCTCGGTCAAGTTGATTCATACGGACAACTGACTATCGACATTTATAATGACAAACTACAAATGCCTTCTCCTCAAAACAAACCTTTATTATTAGCATCATTAAAAAAATGTCATGCCGATCTCGAACTATTTTCCCTAGAAACAAAGTCGAAATCAGCAAGCGAAATGTATAGTAAAAACGCGAAACAAATCGAAAAGATTTTAAATAAAGTAACCTATCTTTTAAAAGAATAAATATCGAAAGAACGCTTCAGTCAAAAGGCGTTCTTTTCTTTTTTTCTACAGTTTTTATAACGTTTAAATTTATGTAATTCGGTTATGATGTTGAAGATACATAAGCAGGGAATTTCAAAAACATAGCGAATATTTCATGGTACAACTACATATTTTTTTGATTTAAAGTGGTTTCGTTTGACCTTTATTGACCATAATTGTATTATAAGACTAAGAAAGCTTTATAAGGAGGAAATAACAGATGAATTTAATTCCTACAGTAATTGAACAAACAAATCGTGGAGAACGCGCTTACGATATTTACTCTCGACTATTAAAAGACCGCATCATTATGCTTGGTAGCGCAATTGATGACAACGTAGCTAACTCAATCGTTTCCCAGCTTTTATTCTTGGAATCTCAAGATCCAGAAAAAGATATTCACATCTACATCAACAGCCCTGGTGGTTCTATCACAGCGGGTATGGCAATTTACGATACAATGCAGTTTATTAAACCGCAAGTATCAACAATCTGTATCGGTATGGCTGCATCTATGGGTGCATTCTTACTTGCAGCAGGTGAAAAAGGAAAACGTTATGCACTTCCAAACAGTGAAGTAATGATTCACCAACCACTTGGTGGAGCACAAGGTCAAGCGACTGAAATCGAAATCGCTGCTAAACGTATCCTATTCTTACGTGAAAAACTAAACCAAATTCTTGCTGACCGCACAGGTCAACCACTTGAAGTACTACAACGCGACACAGACCGCGACAACTTCATGACAGCAGAAAAAGCTTTAGAATACGGTTTAATCGATAAGATCTTTACAAATCGTTAATAGCTAAAAGCGGAAGCGGCTCGTTCAGAATCGCAGGGTGTTGGAGCTTTTACATCCGAGGCGCTTTTTGCCTCGAATGTAAAAGCGAAACAACCGGAGATTCTAGCCGCTGGAGCTGGATAGATTAAAAGCGGAAGCGCCCTATAACAGGGCGCTTTTTTTATATGCTGTTCTCCGCCCGCATACCCCACCTAGTATCAGTCGGAATGTATCGGCGATTTTTCAAATATATCGACCGTAACTCCAATTATATCGGCGATTATTTTAATATATCGACGTTTCGACACAACTTATCGACTTAACGACAATTCTCGACAAGTACGCACACCCACATACCCCCACCAACAAGCCCCAAACAACAAGCCCCAAACAACAAAAAAGCTATCGCACATGCGCGATAGCTTCTTATTGTACATATGCAGCTAACGCCTCTAAAGCCTCTTCTGCATCTGAACCTTCTGTTGTAATTGTTATCATGCTACCAGTTCCAATTGCTAAGCTCATAATCCCCATTATGCTCTTTGCATTTACTGTCTTCCCATCTTTCTCGATGAAGATATCTGCATGAAAGCGATTGGCCTCTTGTACAAACAACGCAGCCGGACGTGCTTGTAAACCGTTTTTTAATGAAACCTGAACTCTTTTTTGAACCACAGCTCCATTTCCCCTTTAACCTCTTATTTTTTTGCTACCGTTTCCCCCGCGCGTAATTTCTCTGCAATATCATCGATTTTACGCAAACGATGATTAATACCCGATTTACTAATTTTCCCCCCGGATACCATCTCACCTAACTCTTTCAATGTTACATCTTGATAATCTCTTCTTAATTGTGCAATTTCTCGTAGTTTATCCGGCAATATATCAAGACCAACCGTCTCATCAATATAGCGGATATTTTCAATCTGCCTTAGCGCTGCACCAATTGTTTTATTTAAATTAGCTGTTTCGCAGTTCACTAAACGATTTACAGAATTACGCATATCACGTACGATTCGAATATCTTCAAATCTTAAAAGTGCATTATGAGCACCTATAATATTTAAAAACTCTGTAATCTTTTCTGCTTCTTTCAAATACGTAATGTACCCTTTTCTTCTTTCCAACGTCTTACTATTTAAATCAAATCCGTTCATCAGTTCACATATAGCATCATTATGTTCCTTATATAACGAAAAGATCTCTAAATGATAAGATGATGTTTCTGGGTTATTTACTGAACCACCTGCTAAAAATGCACCGCGTAAATACGATCGTTTACAACATTTCTTCTCAATTAATTCTTGTGATATATTTCGAATAAATGAAAAGTCATCTCGAACGATATGAAGATCAGCTAATATTTCGCGCGACTTCTCAACAAGCCGTACGATATATACATTGTTTTTCTTCAATCGCATTTTTTTACGAACAAGTAATTCTACCGTCACGTCATATCCTTTTTTCAAAAGCGTATAAATCCTTCTTGCAATTGCCGCATTTTCCGTTTGAATATCGATTGATAGACGACGATTTGAAAAAGAAAGCGATCCGTTCATTCGAAGTAAAGCTGATAATTCTGCTTTCTCACAGCATTCCTTCATCTCCAGATTCGTCAACTCTTTCTTTGTTTCTGATGCAAATGACACAGCCAACACCTCCTTATACGATTATTGTGGAACAAAAATCTTGTCCTATATGAAATGAGGAGCGTTACCTCAAACGAGGCAACGCACATCTACAACAGTGAATATAAAATAGAAGCTAGTTTTAATGTATCGTGTCTTACAACACGGTCATCATACTTCGCTAATTGATCTTGAATCACATTAATATTATTTTCAGTAAAACGCTCTTCATCTACTACAACTGGCGCCGACATTTCTTCCTCATATAACTGACGTAATTCACAAGGAATATCACGGTTATTTACAATTGCAGTATCGATAAATGGTTCACCTAAATGATCATGTAACGCCTGCACATGGTCAAACGCAGTATATCCCATCGTTTCACCAGCTTGCGTCATAACATTACACACATATACCTTCTTCGCTTTTGCAGCAAGAACAGCGTCCCCAATTTTGTTAACAACTAAATTCGGTAATATACTCGTATACAAACTTCCTGGACCGAAAACAAGTAAATCAGCTCGTTTAATTTCAGTCAACGTTTCATGTAACGGCTCTACATCTTCTGGAGTTAAAAAGACACGGTTAATTTTCTTTCCGAAATAAGGAATCTTTGATTCACCTGTTACAATTTCTCCGTCTTCTAGTTCCGCATGTAGTACTGCACTTTGATTCGCTGCTGGTAATACACGTCCTCTAACATTTAAAACTTTACTCGTTTCTGTAATAGCATGGAAGAAGTCTCCTGTAATCGAGGTCATACCTGCCAATAATAAATTTCCTAACGCATGACCTTTCAGCCCATCTCCCGTTGTGAAACGATGCTGAAATAAAGCTTCCACCAGTGGCTCTACATCTGATAACGCAACAAGTACGTTACGAATGTCACCTGGGGGTGGAATTTCTAGCTCATCACGTAATCTACCTGAACTGCCACCATCATCAGCGATTGTAACAACTGCTGTAATATCAACCGGATATTGTTTTAATCCTCGTAATAAAACAGAAAGTCCCGTTCCGCCTCCCATGATAACAATTTTAGGTTTTCTCTCTTTTTTCATCCCTTAATGACCCTTTCTCTTCTCCACATCACGATGAGATACATGAACGCTATACTCTGGTTTCAGATGTTTCCCAAGGTATTCTGTAAGCGTAACAGAACGATGCTGTCCACCTGTACATCCAATTGCAATTACAAGTTGACTCTTGCCTTCTCTTTTATAATGAGGCAACATGAAAGTGATAAGATCAGTCAATTTCTCTAAAAACTTATGCGTCTCATTAAATTTCAGCACATACGATGAAACTTCTTCATCTAGTCCTGTTAATGGCTTCATATGTGGAATGTAATATGGATTTGGTAAAAAACGAACATCAAATACTAAATCTGCATCAATTGGAATACCGTACTTAAATCCAAATGACATAACATTTACACGAAATGCTTGCTCAGTTTCAGTTGAAAATAGGTGAACAATTTTTTCACGTAATTCTTTCGGTTTTAAATCAGATGTATCAAGCACAATATTAGCGCGTGCCTTCATATCTGTTAATAAATTACGCTCTGCTTCGATTCCCTTTAACGGCAGACCAGTTGGTGCAAGTGGATGCGAGCGTCTCGTTTCTTTATAACGAGTTACAAGCGTGCTATCTTTCGCATCTAAGAATAAAATATGAGGAATAATCCATGTACGTTCTGATAAATCATCAAGGGCTTCCCATAAATGTTCGAAAAACTCTCGGCCACGTAAATCAATACCAAGTGCTACTTTATTCATTTTTCCTTTTGAATCCGCCATAAGCTCAATAAACTTCGGCAATAACATCGGTGGTAAATTATCCACACAGAAATATCCTAAATCTTCAAAACTTTGTAAAGCTACTGTCTTTCCAGCTCCAGACATTCCTGTAATAATTACCATTTTTATATCATTATTCTCTGTCATCGTATCCTCTCCTTGACGGTTTAACTCGGATCTAATCGATATGAAAGCAACTCAAAATCTGGGGTATATACAAATGTACCGTAGATTATGCCATTTCCTTTAATTAAATAATCAATAATGTGATAATCTCCTGGTGCCATTGCTAAATCATCAATTTTATCAAATGTATGCCAACCAATGATGCCTTCTTCGCTCTCTAGTTTGTTTTCTCCTGCAAAATCTGTCGCTAAAAAGGAGAACATCATCCATTCAGAAACAACTTTATCACCTTCTTGGATGACAAAGGTGAAGACCCCCTTTAACGCTGGGTTCTTTAAATAAATACCTGTTTCTTCACGATACTCGCGAACAACGGAATCTCTTACGGTCTCACCACGCTCCATTTTCCCGCCTGGTGCAACCCACCAATTCCGGCGAGGTTTTTGGAGTAAGAGTACTTCATTATCTCTAATTAACACACAGTTTGTCACTCTTTGCATGTTTCTTCACCTCAGCTACTTGCAGCAAATTTCTCACTGCATACTCATTTCATTATACTATCAAAAACAGTTTGCTACAACGAAGGAGCCAGTCTCCTTTCGCTAAGCATACGCTACTCAACAATTTTAAGAAAGCTTTCTATAACAAGCAATGTAAATGCCTGGACTCTCCATGAATAGCATGAAAAATCCCCTTAACGATTTTTATCGCCAAGGGGATTAAAACCTTTATTTCTTACCGAAATAAGTAACAATCGCAAATCCTAAAATAAAGGTAATGATTGAACTTATAATTGAAAATCCTCCAGTTGGAATACCAGGGAACACAATTACAATCGAACCGATAACTAGTCCAATAATTGCTGCAAATGTCATACTTTTATATCGATCTAATAAGAAACTAATTCCTTTACTACTTACAACGAACCCTACCATAACACCAGCACCAATAACTGCGATTAAAGGTACGTTGAGTGTAGTTAAAGCATTAATTGCTGTCGGATACACACCAATAATTAACAAAATAAATGATCCGCTAATTCCAGGAAGCAACATAGCCATACTAGCCATCCATCCTGCGAAAAATAAACCAATTGCATTTAAAATTGTTAACGTCGTAATTGGGTCTGCTGTCTTATCTGGTTTAAAGAAAGCTGTAATCGCAACAAGAATTGCTGCAACTATTAATAAAACAATGTGCTTACCTTTAAACGATGACTTTGCATCAGCTTCTCTCATTAACATCGGTAATATACTAATAATTAAACCGAGGAAGAAAAATTGAGTCGGTTCATAATGATTTGCAAGTAAATATTTAATAACATGACTTAACGTTAAAAACGCTGCTGCCACACCAGCTGCAAGTGGAATTAAAAATCCTAAATGTTTTTTCCATTCACGACTAAAGAATCCGCTAATTGCCGCAAGCAATTGTTCATAAATCCCTAACACAACAGCGATTGTACCGCCGCTCACACCAGGAATTAAATCACTAACGCCCATACAAAATCCACGATATATATTACGCCATTCCATACTGAATAAATTCCTCATTTCTTATAGTGATTTTTTCCGTAAAGTCCAGTATATCAATAAGAAAGCTTATAATCCCAATATTTTTTGACAAAACTTTGACATTTTCACACAAAAAAAGAAGAAAGCTCCTATCGGTAGCTTTCTTCTCAAAAGGTATATTATCCCTTATTTTTCTGATACAGTTTTTAGTTCTTCTAATAATTCTTCTACGTAATGTTGTGCACTTTGTGCTGCAATACTACCATCACCTGTTGCAGTTACAATTTGACGTAGCATTTTTTCACGAACATCACCTGCTGCGAAAATACCAGGAACTTTCGTTTCCATACGCTCGTTTGTTTCAAGGTAACCATTTTCATTTGTAATACCTAGTTCAACAAATGGTTTTGATAGTGGTAACATACCGATGTATACGAATACGCCGTCAGTTTTGACTTCTTTCTCTTCTCCACTGTTTACATCTACAAGTGTTACACTTCCTACTTTACCATTTGCTTCGTTAATTTCTTTTATCGTGTGGTTCCAAATGAAGTCTACTTTTTCGTTTTGGAAAGCACGATCTTGTAAAATTTTCTGTGCACGAAGCGTGTCACGACGGTGAACGATCGTTACTTTTGATGCGAAGCGTGTTAAGAACACACCCTCTTCAACAGCAGAATCTCCGCCGCCAATAACTACAAGTTCTTTACCTTTAAAGAATGCGCCATCACATACCGCACAATATGATACACCGCGGCCGCCAAGTTCTGTTTCACCTGGTACACCAATTTTTTTATACTCTGCACCACTTGCAACGATAATTGCACGTGCTTTATATTCTTTTTTACCAGCAACAATTGTTTTGTATTCTTTACCATCGATGACTTCTTTCACATCACCGTATGCATATTCAGCACCAAATTTCTTCGCATGCTCGAACATTTTATTTGATAAGTCTGGTCCTAAAATAGACTCATAACCCGGGTAGTTTTCTACATCTTCTGTATTTGCCATTTGCCCGCCTGGAATACCACGCTCAAGCATTAATGTGCTTAAATTCGCACGAGATGTATATACTGCAGCTGTCATACCAGCTGGTCCTGCACCAATAATAATGACATCATAAATTTTTTCTTCCGACACACTATTCACTCCTATCCATTCCTACACAATTAAGTTACCCTCATTATACTGTTCGCATCATTTTTTTCCCAATGATTTGCTTATCTATGTGTGCGTACGCTTAACAGCTTGCACATACTTTCGAACAGTCGCTACAGATACATTATACACATCTCCGAGCTCCGACTGTGTCATCTTATTTCCTTGTTCACTGCGTACGATATATTCAACCGCAGCTGACCAGCCGTATACATTTGTAAAAACTGCCCCAGATGTATATAAACGTATGAACGTACAAAACCAAAATTGTAAACACTCTTCGATTAATTCATCATCTTTTTTCGTATAATTGTATAAAGCATCCGCGATTCGCGCGCACTGTTCAAATTGCTGTAAATCAGCTGGAATACTCTTATGGCTATTCAGTAAAAAGAAATACTTTGCAAGTTGCGATACGATCGGAACACCATTCTTCGCCTGCGTTACATCAAAGAAGAATCCAACCTTCTCTGGCATTGATAATTCATTCATTAAATATAAAGCTAGCATTTGTTCCTCTAGCGTTGCACTTTGCTGAAATGATTTTCGTAATTCTTCAAATAACACGTTTTGTCCTTCATCCGCTAAATTCAATGCATTCCACGGTTCTTTTCCCTTTTTATCAGGGTGCAATTCTACAACATGTTGCCACATTTTTTCAGCTACTTGCTGATCTTTTACCATATACGCAGAATATGCAAACCAATAATAAAAACTAACGTCTCCCTCGTATCCTTGACGCTTTAATAATTTGAACCATTTATATGCAGGCTCGAAATGACCAATTGTTGCAAGTGTCGTCCCAAGTTTCAAACGATGTTCAAACGAAATCGGATATACCGAAACTAACTGAGCAGCTAACGCCTCTACTTGTTTATGCTCTCCAATTGAATATAGAAAAATAAGCGTATTACAAAGCGCATGTATATTACCTGGATTTTTCTCTAAAATCATTTCCGTTAACTTCAGTGCCTTATCTACATTACCAGATTGAAAATGCGCAATGGCTAAATTATTATGCCCCGACCAAAATTCCGGATAATCTTTCGTAACAATTTCTAATGTAGCAATTGCTTCTTCCAATTGTCCGTTACGAATATAACGATTGGCTTCTTCCTGCATAACAATTAAATCATCTTCATCCTCAATCTCTTCCGCACCCATCGCTTCTTCTTCCATAATTTCAAGTAATTCTAATGTATCTTCAACAAATTCCTTCTCTTCTGCAACTTCTAAATAGCGATCCGCATACTTCTTCGCCTGCTGAAATAGCCCCATATATGCATAATTATTTGCAATAAAATAATAACACTGTTCAAGTTCTGGATTAGATCTAACAAGCTTAAAGAAGGTTTGATTCGACTCTTGATATTCACCAGCCTCAGATAATACTGTTGCTAATTGACATAAAATAAACGGCTCCTTCTCACTTTGTGCCGCTCTTCGAAAATATTTAATTGCATCTTGCAATTTTTGTCCTTTGTAAGCCCTCATCCCTTTTTTATAAAAGAAGTCCGCTAATTGATTAAAAGAGATAACTTGTCCGTTCTCCTTATATATTCTTTGATTTTTCCCCATATATCCTCCAGTTTTTTGTTTTCTTCGTTCACACATTCTTCTATCTATAAGTATAAACGATTCCGTAAAAAACAAAACAGTATATTATACTCAATTATTTCCTTTTTATTCATTAAAAAAGAAGAGAAATGTTACATTTTTAGTATCAACCTTCTCTAGCATCCATTTCTTCTTTCGTATAAATAACACGCATTGGATTTCCACCTACGAAAGCACCACTTGGAACATCCCTATGAACAAGTGTGCCAGCTGAAACAATCGCGCCATCTCCAATTTTCACACCTGGTAATATCGTTGTATTCGCTCCAATCATCACTTCATTTCCTATAATGATCTCTCCAAGTCGATATTCACGAATTAAATATTCATGTGCTAAAAGCGTTGTATTATAGCCTATAATCGAATTTTCTCCCACAGTTATCTTTTCCGGGAACATAATGTCCGGCATTACCATAAGCGCAAACGATGTTTTCTTTCCTACTTTCATCCGCAAAAATGTGCGGTACAACCAATTCTTGACCGATAAAAAAGGTGTATAACGTGCAATTTGGATAACCATAAAGTTTTTCATTACCTTCCAAAAAGACACTGTTTTATACACATTCCATAATGAATTCTCTCCTGAAACAGGATAGCGCGTTGTCCGTCGCACTTCACTCGCTCCTCTACTTATCTTTACGAACGATTCATGTCGGACAAAATCGGCAATAAATCACTCATTTTATCTAGCATAAAGTCTGGCTTATAAGCCTCTAAATACGCTCTACCTTTCAATGTCCATGAAACTGCAGCTGTTTTCGTACCGGCATTTTGTCCGCCAACAATATCATGATGGTTATCCCCAACCATCAATGCTTCTTCCGGTTTCGCATCTAATAACTGAAGCGCTTTTTGAAGTGGCTCTGGATGTGGTTTCACATGCTCGACATCATCAATCGTCACAACAACATCAAAGAACTCATCAAGCTTTGAGAACTTTAATCCCATTTCAACGGTTTGTCTCGCTTTCGTTGTAACAATACCAACCTTATAGCCTTGTTTCTTTAACTCTTGAACTGTTTCATATACAGTTTCATATTCTTCTACTAATTCATCATGATGATCATGGTTAAATTGACGATAACTCGTAATTAACTCTTCAACCTTACTTTCATCAATCTTACTGAAAGTATCATGTAAAGATGGACCGATAAATGGCAATACATCTTCACGCTTATATTGATTTGGATAATATGTATGTAAAGTATGTAAAAAAGAAGAAATAATAAGTTCGTTTGTATTAATTAACGTTCCATCTAAATCAAATAACACTGTATTTATTCTCATTGCCTTATTCCTTTCTCTTTCCTGAATATGAAAGAAGCAGCATCTTATAATAAGATGCTACTTTTCTCTAATTTTCTAAATATCTTTTATCAGCTTGCCCCATTTTTCGTCTCACAATAATGAAA
>NZ_JAKUFR010000035.1:0-49866 GCF_022663555.1 Bacillus cereus group sp. BfR-BA-01381 | reverse complement strand
AAAATGAACGATACAGTAAAAGTTGCATAAGAAATAATAGCCATACCAACATGTACGTATACAAGCTCCGAAACTAATTGCTCTGCAAGTACCGGCGACATCTTTCCAAGCGGCGTAAAAATAGAAAAAGCGCTTACGCCAAATGCAACAACATTTGTAAAAAAGACTAAAAAATCGATTCTCATAAATCGATTAATGACTAACGACATCGTAATCAATAGCCAAACATAAAAATAAATGCCCGATAATAAGGTTAAAAGAGGGTTCGTTTCTGAATCTGTAGCTCTAAGCAACATAAAAATAGAATGCAGAACCCATACAATCGAAAGTAACCAAAAAGCAAATCGGTTCGCCTTTCGGTTACTTTGGAAATAATCTATAAAATATAAACTAATGCTACAAGCATATAAAATAATTGCGATATGATAAATAATACTGTTATTTAAAAAACTCATCCGATCATCCTTCCAAATTATAAAGATGGAACGGATGGTGTCCACGCTCTTTTATGTTCTACTTCTTCCGCACGACTCTCTACGTCTTCCATTTCTAAATCGAAAATCTTTGCAAATAACGCTAATTTTTCGTCTGCTCCCTCTTCAGCAGCTATTTCTTTCGCTACTAGAATTGGGTCTTTTAATAATTGATTAATAATACTTTTCGTATGCTTACTAATTACTTTTCTCTCACGATCACTAAGATTTGGTATTTTTCGTTCCAGACTTTCCATCGTTTCACTTTGGATAGCAAGTGCCTTATCACGAAGAGCTGATATTAACGGAACGACACCAAGTGTACTTAACCACGTTTTAAATAAAACAATTTCCTCTTCAATCATAAATTGAATTTTCTCTGCTTCTTTCAAACGCTCAACACGGTTTGCTTCTACTACTCCTTGCAAATCATCAATGTCATACAAGAAAGAACCTTCTAGCTCATCAATTGCTGGATCAATATCACGCGGCACTGCAATATCAACCATAAATAATGGCCGACCAGAGCGCATTTTCTCTACCTTTGTCATCATCTCTTTCGTAATGACATAATCCGATGCACCAGTTGAACTAATTAAAATATCAGCTTCTAATAATGCACATTGTAATTCACTTAAAGGTTTTGCGTGTCCCATATATTTCTCAGCCATTATTTCTGCTTTTGAAAGCGTTCTATTCATGACTGTTACTTTACGAGCACCACTTCCATATAAGTTTTGCAGTGCAAGTTCACCCATTTTACCAGCACCGAGAATAAGCACGTGACAATCTGTTAACTCGCCGAATATTTTTTTCCCTAGCTCAACAGCAGCATAACTAACAGACATCGCACTTTCACCAATTGTCGTTTCTGAGTGAGCACGTTTCGCTAATGTAATGACTTGCTTAAACAATTCATTAAAAATTGTCCCTGTTGCTTTTACTTGCTGCGCTTCTAAAAAGCTATCTTTTATTTGACCTAAAATTTGCGTCTCTCCAACTACCATAGAATCTAAACCGCACGTTACGCGGAATAAATGATCTATTGCACCATCTTGTTCAAAAATAGTTAAATATGGTGCGACTTCTTCTATTTCAAGCTGAAACCAATCAGCTAAAAACTTCTTAATATAATACCGTCCCGTGTGTAATTGATCGACAACAGCGTAAATCTCAGTGCGATTACAAGTTGATACAATGACATTCTCTAACACGCTCTTTTGCTTTTGTAATGTCGTCATTGCTTGCTCTAGTTCTGCTGCCTGAAATGTGAGTTTCTCACGAAATTCTACAGGGGCTGTTCGATAATTTACACTAACAACAAGAATATGCACGCAGCATGTCCCCCTTCACCCGTTTTATCACTTTATCTACTATCATAATACAACTTTCCTCTTATGAATCTGACAATCGTGTGAACAACCGATTATTTTTTTATTTATTCTCCATATGTAAGAAAGGAGATTCTGTAAAATAAATAAAAATTTTCTACTTTATAATGATTATAAAATAATAACTCTATTTGTACGTTACCAAAAAAAGTCCTCATAATCAAGTGATGGAAACTATTCCATATGAATTATAACATCATCTTTCCTATCTTCTTTCATCATGAAGAAAAATATGTATGATTGTTCCAAATTGTAGCACAAACTTTCTCAATACAATGTATTTGACATTGTATTTCTTTTTCGTTATATTGGTTTTACAAAATTAAATTGCGCACAACTTAATTAGAAAGGAGTTATGTATGACAGAGGATTCTTTACATCTAGATAACCAACTTTGTTTTTCTATTTACGCCTGTTCTAGAGAGGTTACACGCTTTTACCGACCATATTTAGAAGAAATGGGCATTACGTATCCACAGTACATTACTTTGCTCGTACTATGGGAGCAAGATGGACTAACAGTAAAAGAAATTGGAGAACGTCTATTTTTAGATTCCGGTACGTTAACACCTATGCTAAAACGAATGGAATCATTAAACCTTGTAAAACGCGTTCGTTCCAAAGAAGATGAACGAAAAGTATGTATTGAATTAACGGAACAAGGTAAAGATTTACAAGACAAGGCTTGTTCGTTGCCGACAACGATGGCAACCAATTTAGGAATTACAGAACGAGAATATCGTTCTTTATTAATTCAATTAAATAAACTAATTGAAACAATGAAAACAATTAATGATAGAAAAGGGGAATAAACATGGATAAATTATATACTGCTTCAGTAACTGCTACAGGTGGAAGAAACGGAAAAGTAGTTTCAGATGATGGCATATTAAATCTTGATGTAAAAATGCCGAAAGCACTAGGTGGTGCAGGCGGAGAGGCAACAAATCCAGAACAACTATTTGCTGCTGGTTATGCTGCTTGTTTTGATAGTGCATTACAACTTGTCATTCGTACAAAACGTGTAAAAGTAGAAAGTACAGAAGTAACTGCTCACGTTTCTATCGGAAAAGATACAGACGGTGGTTTCGGCCTATCCGCTGTACTTGATGTACATGTTGCCGGCATCTCACATAGCGAAGCACAAGAACTTGTAGAAGCCGCTCACGGTGTATGTCCTTACTCTAAAGCAACACGAGGAAATATTGAGGTTACATTAAACGTACGCTAAAAAAATTAATAAATAAAAAAAACGCGCGACATTCGTCACGCGTTTTTTGTTTTTGTCATTTTATGAATAGCCTTCCATGCTTCTTCTTTTCCAAGTCCTGTTTCAGAAGAGAATAGAACAATTTCATCGCCAATTTCAACAGCAAGCGTTTCTTTTACAACTTTTAAATGCTTTTGCCATTTCCCTTTCGGAATTTTATCGGCTTTCGTCGCAATAATAATTGTTGGGATTTCATAATGCTTTAAGAAATCATACATCATCACGTCATCGCTTGTTGGTTTGTGACGTAAATCAACTACTAATACAGCTGCGTCCAATTGTTCACGCGTTGTAAAGTAAGTTTCAATCATCTTGCCCCATGCTGCGCGTTCTGATTTAGATACTTTCGCATATCCATAACCTGGAACGTCAACAAAATGCATCATTTCATTGATTAAGAAAAAGTTCAACGTTTGCGTTTTTCCTGGTTTAGAAGAAATACGCACTAACTTTTTACGATTTAAAATTTTATTAATAAAGGAAGACTTCCCGACATTTGAACGACCTGCTAATGCAATTTCCGGTAAATCACTGTCTGGATATTGTTCTGGTTTAACAGCACTAATTACAATATCTGCTTTTGTTACTTTCATTGTTTCACTCCTACTAATGCGTGCTCCAATACTTCATCTAAATGAGATGCAAGCACAAACGTAAGGTTTTCTTTTACGCTCTCTGGAATATCATCTAAATCTTTCTCATTTTCCGCCGGTAAAATAATCTTTGTTAAACCTGCGCGGTGAGCACTTAATGTTTTTTCTTTTAAACCACCAATCGGTAATACACGACCACGAAGTGTAATTTCACCTGTCATCCCCACTTCTTTACTTACAGGAATACCTGTTAGTGCAGAAATAAGTGCTGTTGCCATCGTAATACCTGCTGACGGTCCATCTTTTGGAACTGCTCCTTCTGGAACATGAATATGAATATCATTTTTCTCATGGAAATCAGGATCAATCTGAAGCTCTTCTGCACGAGAACGAATATAGCTAAACGCTGCTTGTGCAGATTCTTTCATAACATCCCCAAGTTTCCCTGTTAAAATTAATTTCCCTTTACCTGGCGCTACAGACACTTCAATCGCAAGTGTATCGCCACCCGCTGCTGTATACGCTAACCCTGTTGCCATACCAACTTGGTCTGTTTTCTCAGCTTGCCCATAACGGAATATGTGCTTGCCAAGTAAATCAACAACATTTTTCTCTGTTACTACAATACGCTTGCGCTCTGCTGTAACGATAATCTTTGCTGCTTTACGACAAACTTTTGCAATTTGGCGCTCTAGTGTACGAACACCAGCCTCACGTGTATAATAGCGAATCATTTCAAGAAGCGCTTCATCACGTACTTGTAAATTACCTTTTCGTAAGCCATGCTCTTTTAATTGTTTCGGCAATAAATGTTCACGGGCAATGTGTACTTTTTCAAGTTCAGTATAACCAGCAATCGAAATAATTTCCATACGGTCAAGCAATGGACCTGGAATACTTGAAAGTGTATTTGCAGTTGCTACAAACATAACCTTGGATAAATCATATGGTTCTTCAATGTAATGATCACTGAAGTTATGGTTTTGTTCTGGATCTAACACTTCAAGTAATGCGGCTGATGGATCTCCACGGAAATCGTTAGACATTTTATCAATCTCATCTAATAAAAAGACTGGATTAACTGATTTCGCCTTTTTCATACCTTGAATAATGCGTCCTGGCATTGCTCCAACGTACGTACGGCGGTGACCACGAATTTCAGATTCATCACGTACACCACCAAGGGATACACGGACAAAATTACGATTTAATGATGTTGCAATGGAACGCGCTAACGAAGTTTTTCCGACCCCAGGAGGTCCTACTAAACAAAGGATAGGTCCTTTTAATGAATTTGTTAACTTCTGTACCGCTAAATATTCAAGTACGCGCTCTTTCACTTTCTCAAGACCGTAATGATCTTTGTTTAAAATCTCTTCAGAATGAGCAAGATTAATCATATCCTCTGTTGCTTCTGTCCACGGAAGCGCTAATAACCAATCGATATAATTTCGAATTACACCGCTCTCCGCAGAACTTGCTGGTAACTTTTCATAACGATCTAATTCTTTCAGCGCAGCCTTCATTGTTTCTTCAGGCATTCCTGACTGTTCAATTTTCTCACGAAGTTCTTCAACTTCCCCGCCCTTACCTTCTTTATCGCCAAGTTCAGTTTGAATCGCCTTCATTTGCTCACGTAAGAAATATTCTTTTTGCGTGCGCTCCATTGAACGTTTCACTTTTTGTCCAATTTTCTTTTCTAAACTAAGTAATTCTTGTTCATCTTGAATAATTGAAATAAGTGTATGTAATCGTTCTTTCACAGATATAATCTCTAAAATCTCTTGTTTCTGCTTCGTTTTAATTGGCAAGTGAGAAGCAGTTAAATCAGCTAATCTTCCTGGCTCTTCTACATCAGCTACCGTTGCAAATGTTTCATTTGAAACTTTTTTCGAAACTTTAATATATTGTTCAAAATGCTCCAGTAATGTACGCATAAGGGCTTTCTCTTCTAAATCAGCTTCCACTTCTTCCGTTATCGTTTTAATAGAAACTTGCACTACATTTTCTTCTTCGATAAACTCTACTACTTCTGCTCTATGTAAACCCTCTACAAGGACACGAAGCGTACCGTTCGGCAATTTTAACATTTGCTTCACTTTCGCCACTGTACCTACACTATATATGTCATCTTCTTTCGGATCATCGATATTCATTTCTTTTTGCATTGCTAAAAAGATGATATTTTCATCCATTGCCGCCTGCTCTAGTGCTTGTATCGATTTATCACGTCCTACATCAAGATGCAGAACCATCGTTGGATATACGAGAACGCCTCTTAATGGTAGGAGGGGCACGATTCTTTCATTCGTATTCATACTAGACATAGCACCTCCATAATAAATTAAACTCCTGTTCAACTATTTTATATTACAATACATCTAGATGCAATTGCAGAGATTCTCCGCAACTGTAAATCCCTCGTTTTTTCTCCCTTGTAAAAGAAAAAAGACCCCGCTTAAGCATACAAACTTAAACGAAGTCTGGCAAATACTATTATCGTTCATTCTCACATTGATTGTGCATCTGTTTCGTCTATCGTAGTATGTACATCAAGCTCTCGATGTATATTTTCCTGTATAAACGTTAGCTCAAATACTTCCTTCAACTTCCGAACAGGAATAATTTCAATTCCTTTTATTGTGTACAAAAATGGTTGCATGTTTTCAGCAGGAATGATAACTTTCTTAGCTCCTGCCTTTTTCGCAGCTTTTATTTTTGCGTACACACCACCGATAGGTTTCACTTCCCCGTGTATACTTATCTCACCAGTCATCGCTACTTCATTATTCACATACGTATGATGCACTGCTGAATACACGCCTGTTGCCATAGCAATTCCCGCCGAAGGCCCATCAATCGGGATACCACCTGGAAAATTAATATGTATATCGTATCCTTCTGGCAACACATCTAGAGATCGAAGTACTGTTAATACATTATCTACAGAACCTTTCGCCATACTTTTACGACGAATGGATTTCGTTTGACTACCAATACTTTCCTCTTCAACAATTCCGGTAACATTTACCGATCCTTTATCTTTCGCCTTGATTGCTGTTACTTCAATTTCTAATAATGCGCCTGTATTGGGTCCGTATACAGCAAGTCCATTTACAAGACCGATTCTCGGAATAGGGTAAATGCGTTTTTCATACTTCGGTGTGAGCTGACTAGAGTGAACAACCCACTCTATATCTTCATCTTTAATGAAAGGACGTTCTTCATTTATTGCCATTCCAGCAGAAATTTGTACAAGATTAATCGCTTCTCGTCCATTTCTCGCATACATCCCAATCATTTCAATACCATTTTCACCGATTTGCATTTCCACTTTGTCAGCCGCATTCTTCGCTACTTTTTGAATTTCTTCTGTATCTAACTCACGGAAGAACACTTCTAAACAGCGCGACCGAATAGCAGGAGGTATCTCATCTGGCGAACGTGTCGTCGCCCCAACTAAGCGAAAATCGGCTGGTAAACCTTTTTGAAAAATATCATGTATATACGTTGGAATCATCGTATTTTCTTCACTATAGTATGCACTTTCCAAAAACACTTTTCGATCTTCTAGCACCTTTAACATTTTGTTCATTTGAATCGGATGTAGTTCACCTATCTCATCAATAAACAAAATACCACCGTGAGCATCTGTTACCGCACCTTTTTTCGGTTGCGGAATACCTGCTTGCCCCATCGCACCAGCACCTTGATAAATTGGATCATGCACCGAACCAATTAAAGGGTCTGCAATACCACGTTCATCAAACCGAGCTGTCGTCGCATCCAGTTCAATAAAAGTTGCATTTGTGCGAAATGGAGATTTTGGATTTCGTTTTGCTTCTTCTAATACAAGACGTGCTGCCGCTGTCTTTCCTACACCTGGTGGACCATATATAATCACATGTTGCGGGTTTGGACCACAAAGAGCCGCTTTTAACGACTTAATCCCGTCCTCTTGCCCCACAATATCTAAAAAGGATGTAGGACGCACCTTTTCCGCAAGCGGCTCTGTTAAAGAAATCTCACGCATTTTACGAAGCTGTTCTAATTCTTTTTTTGATTCTCGATCAATTGAAACTTTTTGTGTTCGCTGATTTCGAAGTAAATGCCAAAAATACAATCCGACAATTACACCAAAAACAAGTTGAACAAGTAAAAATATATTTGTCCAGCTCATCATTTATTTCCTCCCGCAATGTTTTATCTCTTAGTATTTCCGCGGAGGAACATAGCTAAACATAAAGAAAAACAGCAATTATAAAAATTGCTGTTTCCCCTTCGCATTATGCAGATGTTTTTGTATCAAGTACAGTACCGTCTTGTAACACCAATTTTGGCGCTGCGTTATCAGCTACTGTTTCTTTTGTAAGAATACACTTCTCGATATCTTTGCGAGATGGTAGCTCGAACATTACCTCAAGCATCAAGCCTTCAATAATAGAACGAAGTCCACGAGCACCTGTTTTACGTTCAATTGCTTTTTTCGCAATCTCAATTAGTGCGCCTTCTTCAAACTCTAACTCAACATCGTCAAGCTCCAATAGTTTTTGGAATTGCTTAACAAGTGCATTTTTCGGTTTCGTTAAAATATCAACAAGAGCATCTTCATCAAGCGGCTCTAGGTTCGCAATAACTGGAAGACGACCGATAAACTCTGGAATTAAACCAAATCTTAAAAGGTCCTCTGGTAATACGTGAGATAAAACATGCTTCTCATTTACATCAGCATTTTTCTTCTCAGAACCAAATCCAATTACTTTTTCACCAAGACGACGTTTAATAATTGGCTCGATGCCATCAAACGCTCCACCACAGATGAATAAGATATTCGTTGTATCAATTTGAATAAACTCTTGATGCGGATGCTTACGGCCACCTTGAGGTGGAACGCTTGCTACAGTACCTTCTAAAATTTTCAGAAGTGCCTGCTGCACACCTTCACCAGATACATCACGTGTAATTGATGGATTTTCGGACTTACGTGCCACTTTATCAATCTCATCAATATAAATGATTCCTTTTTCCGCTTTCTCTACATCATAATCAGCTGCTTGGATTAATTTAAGTAAGATGTTTTCTACATCTTCCCCAACGTAACCAGCTTCAGTTAAAGATGTTGCGTCCGCGATTGCAAATGGAACATTTAAAATACGCGCTAACGTTTGTGCCAGTAATGTTTTACCACTACCTGTTGGCCCGATAAGTGCGATATTACTCTTCGCTAATTCTACATCATCAATTTTGCTGTTAGAATTAATGCGTTTGTAATGGTTATATACCGCTACCGCTAGTGCTTTTTTCGCGTTATCTTGTCCGATGACATACTCATCTAAGATTTCACGAATTTCTACCGGTTTCGGTACATCTTTGAATTCTACTTCTTCGTCTTTCGCAAGCTCCTCTTGTACAATTTCAGTACAAAGTTCGATACACTCGTCACAAATGTAAACACCTGGACCTGCAACTAACTTTCGAACTTGCGTTTGTGTTTTACCACAGAAAGAACATTTTAATTGCCCTTTTTCATCATTAAATTTAAACATATTTTCACACCCCTTACAAAGTGCTAACCTCTTGCCTTCGTATGTACACGATAAATGTATCGTATGTAAATACATATTATGTCACTACGTGGCGAGAAATACAAATAATATGACTAGTTATGTACAAATAAAAAGTTTTTAAAACTTTTGAAATATGTATATTCGACTCATTAAGGAAGTTTTCCTTCTTCATCGAAAAGTTTTATAAATATATTTCTATATTTATAAAACAAGGCACGATTAAAATCGCGCCTTGTTATTTTATTATGCAGCGTTTTCTACTAAGAAGTCTACAGCTTTACGAACTTTAAGATCTTCAGCTAAAGCGTCTACGCTTCCAAGAGCTTGCTTGATAGCGTCTACTGGCATACCGTACATTTCAGCCATTTTTTCAACTTCTGCAGTTACTTCTTCTTCAGTAACTTCGATGTTTTCAGCTTCAATGATAGCTTCAAGAACAAGGTTGATTCTTACGCGTTTTTGAGCGTCTTCTTTCATTTGCTCTTTTAACTTGTCAGCATCAGTACCTGTGAATTGGTAGTAAAGCTCAAGGTTCATACCTTGTTGGCTTAAACGTTGCTCGAATTCACGAACCATACGATCTAACTCAGTGTCGATCATAGCTTCTGGAATGTCGATTTCAGCGTTAGCAGCAGCTAATTCTACTACTTCGTCACGTACTTTGTGCTCAGCTTCGTGCTTTTTGCCTTCTTCTAAGTTTGTGCGAAGTTTTGCTTTTAATTCATCAAGAGTTGCAACCGCTTCGTCAGCTTCTTTAGCGAACTCGTCGTTTAACTCAGGAAGTTCTTTTGTTTTGATTTCATGAACTGTTACTTTGAATGTTGCTGGTTTGCCAGCTAATTCAGCAGCATGGTACTCTTCTGGGAATGATACTTCAACGTCTTTAGACTCACCAGATTTAAGACCAATTACTTGCTCTTCGAAACCTGGGATGAATGTACCAGAACCGATTGCTAGAGAGTAGTTTTCGCCTTTTCCGCCTTCAAATGCTTCGCCATCAACGAAACCTTCGAAGTCGATTACAGCTGTATCACCGTTTTCAACAGTTCCTTCTTCTTTAACAACTAGCTCAGCTTGACGCTCTTGTAAAGATTTTAATTCGTTCTCTACATCTTCGTCAGTTACAGTTGTTTCAACTTTTTCTACTGCTAAACCTTTGTACTCACCTAATTTAACTTCAGGTTTCACTGTAACTTTTGCAGTGAAGATAAGGTTAGCATTTTTTTCGAACTTCTCGATGTCGATTTCAGGATGAGCAACTGGGAAGATACCAGCTTCATCGATTGCTTCACCGTATGCTTTTGGTAAGATGATATCTAAAGCATCTTGGTATAAAGATTCAACACCAAAGCGTTGTTCGAATAACGGACGAGGCATTTTTCCTTTACGGAAACCTGGTACGTTGATTGTTTTTACTACTTTTTTGAACGCAGCGTCGATAGAGTTGTTTACTTCTTTAGCATCAACTTCGATTGTTAAAACGCCTACGTTACCTTCTAATTTTTCCCATTTTGCAGCCATTTATTCTTTCCCTCCAACTATAATAATGTATGCACATACCTCTATAGATTAAGATCTTCATTATCTCTTTTTTTGAAATAACAAAAGTACAAATAATCCTCTAGCAAAAGCTTTCAGATATAATGTTCCAATCTACTAATTGCCTAAAAGACAACTACGGTATATTTTGTTCGAGAATAATATGAAACATATTAAGTAAGAGAATTACACTTCTCTTCTCTTACAAACAGGCAGATTTCTGCCTTTTGCAACCCTTACATTATAACATAGAATATGCTCGTTTCAAGAACCGAACGATTCTTTTTCATAATTATACGGGCAAATATCCTTCTCTTTCAACACGTAATAACCATTGATAGGCAATATGAAACTCTTCTAATTCAATATTATACCCTGTCATAAGCTCTTCTTCATCAATAGTCAACCCGAAACGCTTTCTACCAATTCTCTCTAAAACAGCAGCCCAAATCTCCACTTTATCCATTAATAGAGCGAATGGGAAAATGCTAATTTGCAATTCTTTCCAATATGTAACCATCGCATCAAATATATCAGGATAATTTTGCTCTAATCGACTTGATAATCTATGTATAACGTTATCGGATTGCTCCTCATTATGACCTGTAAATGCCGGAATTACCTTGATCGTATTCCCAAACTTTTCTACCTCTATCTCTTCTTCTATTTGATTTTCTATCATTTTATATAAAATAGAAGTTTTCAAATAAGGGTGCTGTTTTTCGTCTATTAAAAATTTCTTTAAAATAGGTAATGCAAGATCCAAGTCTTTTAACGAAAGTTGCTGAATCGCTCTTAGCTTTTGCCCAAAGCTTTCTCCAAATATTTCATTAGTAAATTCATCTAACTCAAAATTCGAATCAACTCGTGATGTATCCACTTCATTTAACATACCTTCTGCAAATAAAGCGAGCTGCGCTAACTTTTCCTTTTGTTCAGGCATTATATCTTTCGTTTGCAAAACTTTTTCAACAGTTTCAATAACACCTTCATAATCATTTGTTTGAACTAAAATTGTCACATACGTTTCAAGAATATCACCAAATAAGACAGCTCCCGTTTCCAATAACTGTTCACATTTCTCTTTCGCTTCTTCCATATGTTTTAATTCTAACAAACAAATAACCGAAGCTAGTTCCGTTTGTTCCGTTTCTGCATTATACTGACGTAATATTTCAAAGCAGCGCAATGCATCTTCGAATTTCCGCTCTTTCAGCGCTAAAAAACCTTCATCAATATAGCGCTCTGATAGTTGCGGAAACAATACGACCGTATTTTCTTTTTTATCCATACGTCCGCCTCTTTTTCTAGATTTTAATTATCTTTAAAGTAAATATATCAAATGAGTAATGAGAACACAACATCCCGAAACCCTTTGTTTGAAATATAGAAATATTTAATTTTTACATTTCAATACAAGTGAATTCCTACTCAAAATTAAAAATATGCAAATAAAAACCCTCAGCAATTCAAGCAGAGGATTCATCATTAATGGAAAGCGTTTATAATAGTGGGGTATATAACAAGGGTAATAATTTGGAGAACAATAATTGCCATAACAATCATGCTAAAATAGAAGATTGGTTTACTTCGCTTCATTAAAAACATAATGATGAGCATCGTACAAGCAAACAAACTTAAGAAGAACAAACTCGTCGTCGAACTAAGTATACCACTTGGGACAAAGAACAATAACACTACACTACAAGTACCTATAATTCCAAATAACCATTCCATTCATTCACTCATTCCCTTTCCCTCTCATGGTAGTTTCCTCTACGCAATTAAATGTTTTACAACATCAACTACATACGTTAATTTCTCATACGCTACAAATCCAAAAGCAACTGTTAAACCTGTTACGATTAATCCCTTCATTATTTCTTCCTCCTCGTTTTATCGTTGTTACCTTCATTATAGAGGATTAACAATTTGTTACCATCGAACTACCTTACAGTTACCTTACAGAATTGTAAGATTTCAAAGAGAGATTGAAAAAACACCTCATATCACTTGAGGTGCTTTCACGGAATTTCTCTATAATCACTTGCAAAATTAACTTTTTTCTCTTGGTTATTTTTCGGAGAATCCACTCTTAAACTAATAGATTTACTAAATAATTTCGGGCTGAAATAATAACAAAAATCCGTTTGAGGACAATATACACAATACACATCTATTTCTTCTTTATTCACTTCTTTTGTAGTGACTCCGCTTGCTGTAGAATAACTAGATCGAAATCTTATTTCTAGTATCCCTCTTGCATTCAACTCTCTATATTTCACTTGCACCCTGTTAAATATCCCATCTTTATACACTACAAGATCAAACGGTGAATGCTCTGTTTGTGGCATTAAAATCATATATCCTTTTTCATACAAATCAACTTGTGCCTTTAAAACAGCTAAATCTCCTTTTGTTTTTGTATGATGGTACACTTTTTCTCAGCACCTTTTTACATATTTTCAAAATAATATTCGTTCCTTTTCTCAACTTACCTCCCAACATTTTCTCATTAAAAGAAAACTCTTTGTTAAAATCATGTTAATATATTTTTGTGCAATTAAGAATTTTTTCACAAGGGGGATTTTATATATGTTCAAAAAAGTAGCTGCTGATGTTTTAGGGTTAAGCGATGTAGGTTCTGTCATTACACCGAAAGATTATGATAAGGTCGATGCTGATGATTACGTAATGCATGAAGATGGAGAGAAAATTTATTTTCTAATTAAATCGAAATCAGATGAATATTGCTTCACAAACAAAGGATTACTTCACCTAGACGGGACAAGTGCGACAAGTAAAAAACGTACACTACGCCGCTTTAGCTATAGTAAATATCAAATTAAAAATGTAGCACTTGAAACTGCGGGAACAATTGATTTAGATGTAGAAATTAAATTTCAAATGGGAGATGAGCATTACTCAATTGATGTTCATAAAAAACATATTGAAGAATTAAAAGATTTATACAAGGCTTTACTTAAAATCGAAGAAATTTCATACGACAACGACATTACATTGCAGTATGCACATAAAAGTCTAGATATGGCCTCTAACGCTTTTAGCCGTATTTCAAACGCACAAGTAAATTTAGCAGAGCAGTTTAAAGAAATGAATGAAATCGCCTTTAACTGGCTCGTTGATACGAAGAAACAATATAATGTGAAAGATTATGGTTTTGTGTTTGAGAAGTTTATTAATAACTAAATAAGAAACCCTTGTTATCAAAAGATAACAAGGGTTTCTTAACGTCCCAGGAGAGATTTGAACTCCCACTCCGCCCATTTCCGTACTATTTTATATATTTTGATCGCAGTCTTAATATATCTTCTCCTTCGCGAATGCCTGCCGATCCCTTCCTCACATTTTTTACGACAGTCCAATTCGGATTAGTTTCATCACCGATGTTCTGTACTGTAAAGTTGCCATCACCATATTTCCGTTGACCTTCTGCCAATTTCTCCGTTAACTCATTCTCATTTGATCTCGCCATCTTTGCGCCATCTCCCTTTTTTATACGACCTTCTTAAACCATCTAACCAATCACAGGTCCAGTCAATTGGAGATTCTCGTTTTCCGCTTCTATCCATTGTAACACACTAACGGGGATAAGTTTCGATAACGGTTGCTCAATCGTACTAGGACGGTAAAAAGTTTTATAATATTGTAAGTGAACAGTTAGGAGAATCTGGATATGGATTTGAGTTCCATCATAAACCTATTGATTCTTGAAATGAAATAAGAGGAATCGGGCGCATAAATGGCGCTCTTTTCTTCATGCACTTCAATCCGTTACACATAATAATTACCATATATTACGTTGTATTTTTCACACCTTTTGCACATACATCAATTTGTAGACAAACAAAAAACCTTGTTATCAAAAGATAACAAGGTTTTTTTAGCGTCCCAGGAGAGATTCGAACTCCCGACCGACGGCTTAGCTTACCACCATAGCTTTCGCTACCAGCAATTACTGTTTGTAGTCTGGACTATATCTTCACCATTTCAGGTGCGACACGTGTAGTCTCTACGGAACCTCACGATGATTTTCATCATACTTCAGAGTCTTTACCATTAAGTTTCACTTAATCATTCAAAACTCCTTAATCTTTTTCAAGATCGTAAGTTTCCTCGGTATTACCATCAGCCGAACTGTTAAGGCTTCACCGATATAGTGTCGTCCACTTTATAGGTTCTTGTTTCCCTATAAAGGCTCCTATTTTTCTTGAAGGCCGTTGCTCTATCCTGCTGAGCTACTGGGACATGGAGCGGGTGAAGAGAATCGAACTCTCGACCAGAGCTTGGAAGGCTCTTGTTTTACCACTAAACTACACCCGCATATGTTATTTTATTTTCATTCGTTAGCGCCGTTGCCCTATCGACAATATTTATTATATGTATAACCATACATAAAGTCAACACCTTTTTTAAAAGAGGATAATTTTTCTTATCCTCTTTTAAAAACTGCTTGTTCAACTAGCTGTCCGTCTAGTGTTTCAAAACGAACTTCCATTTGATTTTCATCCATTTCTAATAAAGCAAATGTCTTTTCTACACGCTGACGCGGTAATAAAATACTGCCTGGATTAATAAATAAGACGCCGTCGATTAATTCCGCACCTAATACGTGAGAGTGTCCGAAGCATGCAACTTGCGCCCCTACCTCTTCAGCACGGTACGCTAATGTTTGTAACGTCATTTTCACGTTATGACGATGTCCGTGCACAACTATGAAACGAATACCATCTACATCCGTTACAATTTCGTCTTGAAAGTTAGCATAATCACAATTCCCTTTTACAACATGGAAACCTTGCAGCTCTTCATGAGCAGGCGTTAGCTCTGAATCACCGCAATGAATCATGATATCTACTTTTCCTTCATACTTCTCTTTTAACTGCTGTAATTCCTTCACAGAGCTATGACTATCGCTTACGATTAAAGCTTTCATCAATCTCTCTCCCTTATTCTCCTAAAAACCATTCAGGGATTTTTTCTTCTAGCTTACGTAGAGCACGTCCGCGGTGACTAATAGCATTTTTCTCATCTGAGCTTAGTTCGGCCATCGCTTTTTTATATTCTTCCACATAAAAAATCGGATCATATCCGAAGCCGTTTTCCCCGCGGCGTTGTTCTAAAATAAACCCTTCGCACGTCCCATTTACAATGACAGGCTTTTTATCCCCTTCAGGGAAAGCCACTGCTAATGCACAGTAGAAACGAGCTTTACGCTTTTCAAACGCTACGTCATTTAATTCTTGTAAAACTTTATCAATATTTGCTTGATCATCTTTCGGCTCTCCAGCAAAACGTGCTGAATACACACCTGGTTTCCCGTTTAAAGCATCTACAATAAGACCTGAATCATCCGCAATTACAATTGCATTCAATTGTCTACTCAAACTGTCCGCTTTTAAGATTGCATTTTCTTCAAATGTTTCACCAGTTTCTTCGACTTCTTCAATATGAGGAAAATCGTGTAATGATTTCACTTCTAAATCAAATCGCTCAAATAACTCAGCAAATTCACGTACTTTCCCCATATTTTTTGTCGCTACAACAACTTGTTTCATACTTTCCACCTCTACTCTATATGAGATACGATGTCACCTAACGCTTCTTTTTGCATGTCAATCAGTTGGAAAATGCCTTGTTCCGCAGCATCAAGTAATTCATTTAACTGCGCTCTACTAAACGTCGCTTCTTCTCCAGTTCCTTGCACTTCAACGAACTGACCTTTTCCAGTCATAATCACGTTCATATCAACGTCTGCTTTAGAATCTTCTGCATAGTTTAAATCTAAAACAACACCTTGTTCTTCAACAATTCCTACTGACGTTGCTGCTAAATAATCTTTTACTGGAATTTTAGATACTTTTTCTGCTTGTAATAACTTCTCAAACGCTAATACCATTGCTACATATGCACCTGTAATAGAAGCTGTTCTCGTTCCACCATCCGCTTGAATAACATCACAATCAATCCAAACCGTTCTCTCACCAAGCGCTTCTAAGTCAACTACCGCACGTAATGCTCGTCCAATTAAGCGTTGGATTTCCATTGTACGTCCTGTTACTTTCCCTTTACTCGACTCCCTAATTGTACGTTGTTCTGTCGCACGTGGAATCATCGCGTATTCAGCTGTTACCCAGCCCTTTCCTTCGCCACGCATAAAAGGCGGGACACGCTCTTCAATTGTCGCTGAGCAAATTACCTTTGTATCCCCAACCTCAATTAACACTGATCCTTCTGGATGTTTTAAATAATTCGTATGAATATGTATATGGCGTAATTCTGTTTTCTCTCTACCATCTACTCGCATAAAAATAACCTCCTCATAACTACTTGTTAGTATAGCCAAATTTAAATGTATGATATGTATACAATAAAAGAAGGGGAACCCAAAAAGCCATTCCCCTTTCTTACTTAAGTATATCAAATTATTGGCGATTAAAAACTACCTGTATTCACGTTTTCTGGACGATCTACAGGTTTTATTAACTTTCCGCCCTTTTCATCTATAAGATTCGCTTTACCATTTACTTCAATAGAAACGCTTTTCACGCCTTTCTTTTCTGTTAAAGATAAAACTAATGACTTCAATACGTAATTTGAAATCATATTTTTATCTGGGTTTATAAATATATTTTCATTAAAGTTTAATGTAAGATTTCCATCTTGTAATTTCGGATTCGTAATGAGCTTAACTCCTGGATTGAAATCGTTCAGAAGAGATTGATGAATCGGTCCTTTTACAAGTTCATCTACAATTGCTGCATAATCATTTTCTTTTCCTTCTACAACGCGGCGTGTTACTGGTACATAGTATTGCTGTTTATTATTATTTTGTGCCATAAAATAAAGTGTTACTGGTTTTGTATTTGTTACATCCGCTACTTGCTCATCATCGAAGTTAATACCGTTCGCACGGCTCACCCCTTCACCAAGCGGTGTACCACCAACAGGCATCTTCGCTAATTTTTCACCATTTATTTGGAACTGCACTTGTTTTATTTCTTTAAATTGCGTCAACGTCCATGCAATAGATTCAACGATTTGACGTTCTTCCTCTTTTGCATAGTTTTTCATTTCTTTAGAAAAATCAATGACTGCCGTCCCATCTTTTTTCAAGTTTAGGGTCATCGATGTATTCGCTGGAATGACTGCACGGAACCCATTCGGTAACAAATTCGTTACCGGTCCATCTTTCACAAGGTACTCTAACGTTTGCTGAATAACCTCATTTGCTTTCGGAGTAGGTATAGCTAACGTTTGCGGTACAACATAGCCATTTTTATCAACAAGGTATAGTTCTCTATTCACCGTTTGTCCTTGCTTATCTTTCTTAGATACTTCTTTCTTTCCACCCTCTGTATACGTAACTTGTTTTGGCGGATCAATTTGCTCCGTTGCTTTCTCTTGATTTATAAAGCCACACCCTGTTAGTAAAACAGCGCTCACAGTAGCACCAACAACCCATTTAAAAGTGGATTTAGGCATGCCATTCCCCCCTAAAATCTAAGTTTGTACTATTATGTATACGAGCTGTTTCATGTTTTAGAACAAGCTGTGCTCCCTATAAACAAAAAAACTCCTGATTTCTCAGGAGTTCACTTATATGAATTCTATTATTATTCTTTTTCTAAATAAATATGTTTCACATTTTCAATCGGTTGACCGAACCATTTTGATGCAATTTCTTTAAATAGACCTATTTTCCCTGTTGTTAAGAAGAGATGATCACTTTGTTCCTCTCCCTCATTCAACATTTTACTATGGTATAAAATGGTACTTACTTCACGCGCCGTTTCATCACCAGAACTAATGAGTTGCACTTTATCTCCCATTACTTGTTTAATAACAGGACCTAAAATTGGATAATGTGTACAGCCTAAAATAAGCGTATCAATATCAGTGTTTTTCAGCGGTTGCAACGTTTCTCTTACAACTTCATACGCCATTTCACTTTCGAAATTACCGCTCTCTACAAGCTCAACAAAAGGTGGACACGCTAAACTTTCTACCATAACACGATTATTAATAGACTTTAACGCTTCTTCGTATGCACCACTTTTCACCGTTCCAATCGTTCCAATAATCCCAACATGATACGTGTTTGTCATTTTTAAAGCTGTACGTGATCCTGGGTGAATAACTCCTACCACTGGAATTGGTAATTGTTTCTGCATCTCTTCTAATACAACTGCAGTTGCTGTATTACATGCAATAACTAACATTTTGATATTTAAATCTAGTAAATGCTCCGTCATTTCCCACGTAAATTGACGCACTTCTTCTCGAGAACGTGGACCATAAGGGCAACGTGCTGTATCCCCTAAATATATAATGCGCTCTTTCGGCAACTGACGAATTAATTCCTTCGCCACTGTTAAACCGCCAACTCCTGAATCGATAACACCGATTGCTCTATTCAACTTCATCACCCGTTTTCTCATTCATCATCTTATTTTATCATTATATTTTACACACTTTAAGTTCGCTCACTTAAACTGCTTCTATATGAAAATTTTCATTTGTACCTGTATAGACTAGGACCTTTTTTATTTTGCTCCTTTTTTTCATAATTTGCAAGACAGAAAAACAACCGACCTTCTATATGAAAGTCGGTTTCTTCTATAATAAAGTACATCTTTAATGCTCCATCTTTTTTTGGAAAGAAGACATTCCTATTAATAAGAAAAAATGGGCAGAAATTAACATGACGATTAAAATAAAATTGAAACGATAACTATTTGTAGATTCCATAATTTTGCTCGCAACAGCTGGTCCAAATGCCATACCGAAAAAGTTAATTAAATTATATAAGCCAAGACCGACTCCAACTTTAGCTGCATGTAATGTTTTCGGTATAAATGTGTTCAATGATACTTGAATGGCAGAATAACTGATAAATGTCAAAATAATCGCCAATACAATAACGACTATACTTCCATTCGGAATAAACCCTAAAATTAAAAAGCCAACAATCATAATGACAGACGCTACATAAATTATATTCACGTTTCCAAACGAAGGGACAATCTTTCCAGTAATAAAACTAGACACAATACCAAAGAGTGATGCAACAAATAATACAATTCCGATAACAAACGGAGACAATCCGTGCTCTCTTCCTAACAGTAATGGCAACAATAATAAATTAGCACATAACGCCACATTAATTATAAATCCGACTGTTATTAAACGAAGAAATGCTTTGTTCGAAAACAACTCAATATCGATAAATGGATGCTCCGCTTTCTTCATACGAACCGTGAATAAAAATAAAGAAATTATCGATAACACAAATAGCCAACTATTCATATTGACACCTAATAAAACAGTCGTAATGAATGCAAATAGTAACGCCGCTCCAATGTAATCAAAATGAAACGCTTCATCCGTGTGCCGTGCTTCTTCTGGCATAAATTTTATAAGCAAGAAAATCCCCACTACTGAAATAACCATAAATAAAAATAAATATGGCCACCCTAGTGTATTTGTAATAGCCCCGCCAACTAAAGGGCCAATACCTACTGCTAATGCAATAGAAGAACTAATCATCGCTAACGCACCAGGCTTCTTATGAGGAACAACTAATTTGGCCACTGCAATCATACTAAGCGCAATAAACGCTGCACCCCCGCTCGCTTGCACTAATCTTGCAAGAATGGTAATCACATAAGATTGATTCATAAATCCAATAATAGAACCCACTACAAATATGATAATCGAAATAATTAATAGTTTTTTTACACTGTAACGATCAGCAAGCTTCCCATATATCATTGAACCAATACCGACAACTAAAGAATAACCTACTACAACCCAACTTACTTTCGATTGACTAATAGATAAATCATGAGCAATATCCTCTAACGCAACATTAAATAAAACCGCATTCATCGGTCCCAATAAAACGATAAAACATAATGTGAAAACAAACCATTTTGAATGGTTACTTATATCTTTCCCCATGTGTAACACCTCTCCTGATTGTAGTAATTGAAAACGAAAAATGAAGTTGTTTAGCTCTTCTATTATCACTAGACAACTTCATCAAATGTATAAATGTATCGCGCGACAAATTGAATTCGAAACGAAACATGTACGTTGTTCGATATTCATGGAACTATCATAGTTTCAGCATTACAGTTTGTCAACGAAAAATATACAAAGTAAACTAATTTAGTGTTTTTAGTTTACTTTGTTCAAAAATTGTTATACACTAATTTCGAATCCGATATAAGGAGGACTGACACGGTTATTCAAATTTGCAATTTCTAACTTAATAAAATAATGAACTTGTATATAGAAGAAACATTACAGGAGGATTATGATGAAGAAAAAAATGTTAGTTGTATTAACAAGCGTTGAAAAATATCCAAATTTAAATCGAGCTACTGGCCTTTGGCTTGGTGAAGCTGTTCATTTCGTAAAAAAAGTTGAAGAAGCTGGTTACGAAGTAGATTATGTTAGCCCACAAGGTGGTTATACACCGATTGATCCGCATAGTTTAGCAATGGCGGAGAGCATCGATTGGGAATGGTATCAAAAGAAAGAATTTATGAATCGCCTCGGTTCTACACTGAAACCGAGTGAGGTGAATCCGGAAGACTATGCTGTTATTTATTACGCAGGTGGTCACGGTGTGATTTGGGACTTCCCTGAAAATAAAGAACTCCAAATGATTAGCCGTAGCATTTATGAAAATGGCGGAATTGTTTCCTCTGTTTGTCATGGAGCTGCTGGTTTATTTCATATTACATTAAGTAATGGAGAACGTTTAATTAGTGGTAAAAAAGTAACAGGATTCTCAAATGAAGAGGAAAAACTAGCTGAATTAGATCAATTCGTTCCATTTTTAACAGAAGATGAACTTATTAAAAATGGAGGACTTTACGAAAAAGCTACGCAGCCTTGGGAAGCTTTTGCTGTAGAAGATGACCGTGTTATCACTGGTCAAAACCCGGCTTCAGGTGGTTCAGTAGCCGAATTAGTATTGCAACACATAAACAAATAACATGTAATAAAAAAGCAGATTTTCCATTCATATAGGAAAATCTGCTTTTTTACGAAATCATTTGCAAAATAGCCATAACTTCTTTTTCAATTTCCGAATCATCAATTGCTTCTATATACTCCGGTTTAAACAGTTGGTATTTCTTTAATTGATAAAAATCAAGTATCGCTTTTTTTAACGTAATATCGTACTGAATGCAAAAAGAATGATCTATTATACGTCTTAACATCACATCATCTTGCACCATAAATAATTGTGCGTTCATTTTATTAAAGTAACCTTGTTCCATACCCGCTTCAAAAAACATTTGCAAATTATGATTACGATTTTGTTGTGCAGCGACTAACTGATCAGATAAGTGCGGATATGCCTCTTTCAAATCCTGTAAAAAGACATCTGAAATATACGTCACACATTTTAAAGAGTGAATAAACGTCTTTTGGAAACGTTCTGCAAAAGACATACTTTCATCTTGATTATCCGCATCCCCTTCAAGAAGGTAGTTCATAAAATCTTCTACCACAGCTTCAATAATCTCATCTTTTGAAGAAAAACGTTTATATAAAGTAGCTTTACTAATATCCATATACTTCGCAATTTCATCTATTTTCAATTGACTAAAACTCGTTTTTCTAATAACGGGCTTTATTTTATTAATATAAGTATTTGCACACGCAACTTTTCTCATTAAAAGAGCCTCCCCTTTTGTCCATACAAAATAGTATAGCAAATTCACGATTAATTATAAATGAAGTCATTATACTCGATACATCTTTTTAGTTTAAGTGGTTTTCAATTTACACTATAGAAAAAAATGCCCGCTACCTTTATGAGTAACGAGCACTTTCTCTATAATTTATTTACAGCTCTTCTTATAGCTTTCCCTATTTCCATACTAGACTGCGGATTTTGCCCTGTAATTAAACGCCCATCTACTACGACGTGCGGCGTAAAGTTTGGAGCAACATAAAACAAAGCCCCTTCTTCTTTCAATTTACTTTCTAACAAAAACGGCACTCGCTTTTCTAAATGTACAGCTTTTTCCTCATCATTTGTATAACCTGTTATATGCTTACCCGCACTAAAAAACGAGCCGTCCTTATTTTTCACACCGACTAAGGAACTTACTCCGTGACAAACAGCCGCTACAATTCGGTTGTTGTTGTACATATTCACAATTAAATTTGCAACATATGGATTACCTGGAAAATCTACAATCGCCCCGTGTCCACCACCAAATAAAACTGCATCATAATCCGAAAAATGAACCGTTGAGATCGGCTTCGTATTTTGCAATAAAGAAGCGACATGCTTAAATTCACGAGGTATCCCGTTCGGAATAGAAACTCTATCAATCGGCACTCTACCGCCCTGTATCGACACAATATCAACATCGAACTTAGCCTTTTTAAACAAATTATAAGGAGCTGCGAGCTCTTCCAGCCACAAACCAGTCGGGTGTCCATTCATATCATGAGCGCTTGTTGAAACTAACAATATCCTTTTCAACATATCCCCTCCTTACTACCTATTTATGTATGGAGTGTTCTTATCATTCATATAGCAAGCGAAAAAAACGAGAACAACTAGCTGACCTTTTTTATAAAAGTCGGCTTATTGTTCTCGTTTGAATTCTTTCATACAAAGATGTTCACAACCTGATAACTTTATCTCCAGCGCCACGCAATCGTGTTATCCTCCATATGAATAGCAGGTATATCAATCCCTAAATACCGCTGAGCATCCTCATCAAAAATAGCCCAATTTTCTTCATATAAAAATTCAGGGTCTATGCTTTCAAAATCAAATATACTATCTTCGTCTACCATCTCACGAAAATATTTTTGGAAAGGTTTACTATTCTCGAATAAACGAATTGTTCCATACATCCATGGCATGTCTCCAAAAACATCTTTAATTTCACCTATCTCCATACCCTTAAAATACAACTTCATATGTGCACCTTCTTATTTATAAATGACAAAAATACCTATCCTGCATACCTCATCATGTTCTAAAACAGTTATTTTAACATTTCTTCCTGAAACATATCTTCCCTCTCCAAGTCTGAGATACCTTTTTAAATTCAAAATATAAGCAAAAAAATAGCCGACTCTTTATATAAGTCGGCTTTCTTTTTATAGTTCGAGCTCTCCCATGCGAAGAAGCTCAACAACTGCTTGTGAACGTCCTTTAACCCCTAGCTTTTGCATTGCGTTTGAGATGTGGTTACGAACTGTCTTTTCACTGATAAAAAGTTCACCTGCAATTTCCTTCGTTGTTTTATCTTGAACCAGTAATTCAAATACTTCTCTCTCTCTCTTTGTGAGTAAAGGTTTAGATTGATACGCTTTTTCCTTCAACTGGTATAACCCTCCTTGCTTAAGCCAGAGCTGTGTATGTGTAAGTTGGGTGTTTATTTAGTCAAGATATTGTATGAACGAAATGTGCGGGTGGTGAATGAAAATGGGCTTTATTTCACATGTTATTTTAGACTTTTATACAGTGCAGACACTCCTTGCATCCACTCACTTTTCAGTACGCCATATTTGTTCTAGCAATATACTTACAACAGTACCTACAAATAAACCATTTCCAAATATATATTGCATAACAGATGGCAATGATTGGAGCGCTCCAGACGGTAGAAACATAACGCCGCTGCCAAATAATACTGCAACGCCTAAAATTGTTACATTCCTTTCATTAAGCTCCACTTGTTTTATATTATTGAATCCAATTCCAATTAGCTGTACGAATGAAGCCATTAAAACCGCAGATGCGACGGCCGATGGTAAAGATGCTAAATAACGAATAATACTTGGGAACATCGACATTACGACTAGTAACATACATGCTAGTAAGAACGATCGTATATATTTTTGTTTCGTTAAACGTATAAATCCTGCCGTTGCTGGTAACGGCACGACACCTACAGTTGAAAATACAGAAGAGATGATATGTGAAATCCCCCCAACCCATGTTCCATCTTTCAACTGTTTTTGTTCAATAGTCGCTTTATGAATAGTTGCTTGATTAATCGCTATAATAGCTGCCACTGTATTTGAAACTAAAATACATACCATAACGAAGCTCGATACAGCCATACCTGTATTCCATTTTGGAAGTCCCCAAGCAAATATTTGCGGAAGTTGCACAAAATGAGTTACTTGAGCTGGAATTGTCACTTTTCCTGCAATGAGAAAAAGAATCCATCCACTAATTAATCCTATTAAAACTGCATAACTTTTGACAAAACCTTTTCCAAAATTAGATAGTATAATAACGAACAGAAATATACTAAAAGCGATTATTGCTGTAAATCCGTCGATTTGAGAAATAGTAGCTGTAATTCCTAACATTCCTTTTAAAAATACACCACTTAATTGTAAGCATAATAAAAGTAAAAACGTCCCTGTCACAAGCGGCGTAAACAAAAATAAAATACGTCCGATAAAACCAGTTACCCCTAACCCTATTAAAATAACACCGGAAATTATCATTCCTAATTCTAAAATTTGCAATGTACTATGTAATTGATCTTGTCCGGCCGTTGCGTAAGCAAGTACGGTAAATACTCCAACCCAAGATCCAGCTGGCCCATCCGCAATTGGCAGTCTATGCCCAATCCACCCTTGTAAAAAAGATGATATACCAACTACAAAAAATGTACGCTGCATTAAATAAAATATTTCTTCCGTCGTAAGATGAAATAATCCGCCAACGACAATTGGTAGTGCAATTGAATTCGCTAATAAAAAGATAAACCATTGCAAAGTTCCCATAATATGATTTTGGTTATGTTGATTGTCCAAATTTTTCATCCCTTCTAGCTTCCTATAAAAAATATATTGTAAGAATAAAAAAGAAGGGTTCTCTACTCACCATTAGAACCCTCCTCAAAACATTTAAACGATTCTTTTACACAAGATTATTTAATTTAACCTCACTTAAACTTCCAACAACAATATTTCCTTTATGCACGACTAAATGCTTCTCTGTTTGACGCGCTACTGCTTCAGCGACGCATGTTGCATTCGTCAAAACAAAACTCGCTTCATCTCCTACATTCGGCCAAGCTCGCTTCCCTTCACTGTTTAACGTTTCTTTTCCTCCCGTAATAAAGCGAAGTGCTTTTCCTAACGATCTTTCATCACTCCATCCAAAACGTTCCGCTAATCGATTTGCCTTTTGCAACATATCACCTGTTCCAAACGGTGACCAATGATCTGTAATACTATCATTCCCTAACGAAACTTTCACACCTTTTTTATCTAATAACGGAATTGGTATTACTTGTTTCCCAATTGGTACTGTTGAAGTAATATCAATATGTAAAGTTGCTAGTCTTTCCGCCACTTCTTCAACTTCTTTATCTGTAACACCACCAAGTCCAAGCGCATGACTAATCGTTACGCGACCTTGCCATCCCGCTTCTTCTGTTAAACTTGCCAATCTCTTCATCGTAAACGTCCCAAGATTATTCGCATCATGCAGATGAATATCAACGTCCGCATTAAATTCTACTGCGATATCCATAATGGTATGTAATGATTTTTCAATATCATTATCCACTGTAGCTGGATCCACTCCACCGACTAGATGCGCACCCATACGCATCGCATCTTTCACAAGTTGCACAGAATTACTGCGCAATAATCCATGTTGCGGAAAAGCAACAATTCTACCAGAAACCTGTTTTTTATATGTTTCCAACGCCGCTAACGTCGCCTCCAAATTACCAAGTCCAATAATCGGATCAACATTACAATGCGTTCTTATATTCGTTGCACCATTTTGAAGCAATAACGCTAGCATATTTTCCGCCCTATCTTGAGCAGTTGCTAATTGCTTCGGCAAAATTTCCTCTTCTTCATGAAAACGTGTAAAAATACTTTCTGCTGGCATACAAGCTTTCCAAGGACCACTATAATATGTTTTATCAATATGAATATGCATCTCTTCGAAAGCAGGCAAAATTAATAAACGATTGGCATCAAAAATTGATGCCCCTTCCTCTTGAATAGCCCCTGTTATCATTTTTTTAATTCTTCCATCTTCAATGAGTAAACTACATAATTCTGTTTCTGTTTGAGAAATTCTACCCTCTTCATATGTATACCCTGATTCAAGCATTACATTAGTCAGCCAATATACTGTCATCTCTATTCCTCCCACCCTTTATTGAAACTCACCTCATGATATAATTTTAATATCCACTGAAAATTAAGACAATTAATACGACTGTTTCCTAAAAAAAAATGTAATACAACCTCATAGTCTTCTCATAAATTTCCATATAGAATAGAAGTATATAGCTTGTCATAAAAAGGAGTGGATTGGAAGATGTCAAAAAGGTTATGTAAATCCGAAACTGATAAAATGCTATTTGGTATATGCGGTGGTTTAGGAGAATATTTTGATATTAGCTCTACTCTCATTCGCATACTTTGGGTCATTGCTGTTTTATGTTTTGGGACGGGGTTTTTAGTTTATTTTATTTGTTTATTACTTATGCCACGCTCTTACTAATAACTTTCTTTCATATATTTGAGCATAGCGTATACAAAATCCCCTATAGATTTTTCTATAGGGGATTTTTTCATGAAGAATATTTCATCGTTAAATGTAATACCGCCACTTCATCTTCTTCATTCTTATAACTATGTTTCTTATTCGCTTCAAATTGAATCGAGTCAAACTCATTTAATTCGTATACATCGCTTTCTACTTGAATCGATACTTTCCCTTTCATTACCGTTACAAGCTCAATAGCACCTTCATGATGCGCTTCTGGTTCATATATACTATTCGATCGTAAACAAGCACGGTGCATTTCCATCCCCGTTTCTTTCGTATAACGGAACATTGTTTCTAAATGCCATGCTTGTCCTACATCTACTGCAAATCCTTCTCCGCAGCGCGCAACAGCTACAGGTTCTCCAACAACCATCAATCTTGATAAAGGAATTGATAATCCTTTCGTTATTTTCCAAATGACAGCTAACGTCGGATTCGTTTCGCCTCTTTCAATCTTTCCTAACGTTAATTTACTAACTCCTGTTTTTTGAGCTAATTCTTCTAAACTTAATTTTTGCTCATTTCGAATTTGCCTTAATAACTGACCTACTTGCTGAATGACTTCTTTCGTTTGCATATCTTCATGTTCTTTCATCTATAAAACCACCTTAAAATATAAAATAGTTTACTTTTATAATAATAAAGTATATTATACTATACATATTATTCAAATTTCGAAAGGAGTGCTATACTTCATGCGCGCAATTTTATTAGGCCTTTTATCATCAGCCTTTTTTTCCGCAACCTTTATTATTAATCGAGCGATGAATGTATCTGGAACGAGCTGGGCTTGGACAGCTTCCTTCCGCTTTTTATTCGCTCTCCCTATTTTATTCCTTATCGTTTTATTTCGCAAAAACTTAAGGGGGTTATGGGAAGAATTAAAGAAACATCCATTGGCTTGGATCGGGTGGGGGTCTGTTGCTGGTATAGGTTTCTATTCTTTATTAAGTTTTGCAGCTGTCTTTTCTCCCGCTTGGCTCGTTGCTGGAACTTGGCAAGTTACTATATTAGCAGGCTTACTACTCTCGCCATTATTTTTCGTTAAAATAGAAACAAAATCAGGTACGAAACTTGTACGCGGAAAAATTCCACTTCGTAGTTTATATGTCGCATTATTTATTTTACTTGGTGTAATTTGTATGCAAGCAACTGCAGCAGGTCACATTACAATGACTCAGTTCATTTCAGGATTTTTACCTGTCGTGTTAGCTGCTTTCTTATATCCATTCGGTAACCGAAAAATGATGGAACTTGTTGGCGGGCGTCTTGATACATTCCAACGTGTATTAGGAATGGCAATAGGCAGTCTTCCTATAACAATTTTACTTGGTATATACGGATTTTCTACTACAGGTATTCCAACATCAAACCAAATGCTGCAAGGATTTTTGTTAGCATTATGTTCTGGCGTTATAGCGACAATGACATTTTTCTTCGCTACTGACTTAGCCAAAGATAATCTCGCTCTACTTGGAGCTGTTGAAGCAACGCAGGCTGGAACGATGGTCTTTACCGTGCTTGGCGAAATTGTTTTCTTGAATGGTTCATTTCCTGGTGGGCTTTCCCTACTTGGAATGATTATTATTATGTTAGGAATGGTTGCAAATAGCATTTTAAACCGTTCTGTTCCAGTCGTTAAACAGAAAAAAACAGCATAAAAAAAGAGTATGGTTCTGTGACAAAGAACCATACTCTTTTTTTATTGTCCCCCTATTGCGCCTTATCAGAATAGTATTTCATTAACGGTTTATACTAAAACCTATGTTATAATACGGTTCATGCGCAACAATAGGAGGTAAATTATGTTAAAAAAAGCAATCGCTGAATTTATTGGTACATTTGTACTAGTATTATTCGGAACTGGAGTAGCTGTCATTGGCGGCGGAATTGAAGGAATTGGAACATTAGGAATCGCTATGGCTTTCGGTCTATCTATTGTGGCTATGGCATATAGCATCGGAACAATTTCTGGATGTCACATTAACCCAGCAGTATCAGTAGCTATGTTCATCAATAAAAGAATGAACGCTATGGAACTTTGTTATTATGTATTAGCTCAAATTTTAGGTGCTTTATTAGGAACTGCAACGTTAGTAACAATTTTAAAATCTGCTAAAACACCTTTAGATAATTTAGGTCAAAACGGTTTTGGAACTCTTGGTTTATCTGGAGCATTTCTAGTTGAATTTATTTTAACTTTCGTATTCATTTTAGTAATCGTTGCTGTAACAGGTAAAAAAGGAAGTTCTTCTCTAGCAGGATTAGTAATTGGTTTCACATTAGTTTTAGTTCACTTATTAGGTATTCCGTTAACTGGAACTTCTGTTAACCCCGCTCGTAGTATCGCACCAGCTTTATTCGCTGGCGGAGAAGCACTTTCTCAACTATGGGTATTCATCATCGCACCAATTCTTGGTGGTATCGTAGCAGCTATCGTAGGTAAATTCATTTTAAATACTGAAAAATAAAATTTTCAATATTTCTAAATAAAAAAGGCGAGCCCTCATTATGAGGATGCTCGCTTTTTTACTCTTTCATTTTAGACTTTAAATTTGTAACTAATTGATCTACTGTTACATTTGCAAGTACATTTTCCATCGCTTCTTGCGCTTGCATTAAAATAATTTCTAATACTGATTGAATATTAGCTCCTACTGGACATTCAATGTTGGGATTTTCATGGAAGGAAAATAGCTGTCCTTCTTCTACAACTTCCACTGCTTTATATACATCAAGTAATGTAATTTCTTCTAAATCACGAGCAAGTGTCGTACCACCTTTACCAGCTTGTACATCAACAAGTCCTGCTCTCTTCAACATTCCTGTAATGCGACGAATCACAACTGGATTTGTATTCACACTACCGGCAATCCATTCAGAGGTACAGCGAGAGTTTCGATCTATCGCAAGTAATGTCAACATATGAACACCTACTGTAAAACGACTACTAATTCCCATCTGCACACCCTCCTTTTTATTCATTCTATTAAAAGACGACTCTTATTATTATATACTATTTTTAATTTATACATAAAGAAAAAGCATGATTTCAACAGGAAATCATGCTTTTCTCTCATTATTGACGCTTTATAAATTTCGCTAAATCTTTAAATTTCACTTTGTCTGAGTAATTCATTACACCATTTACGTAAATGCGGCTTGTAATAGCACTTAATATACCGATTGTCGCTAAAAGAACCGCCATTGTTATCGTAATTTCTAATATACCAGCTTCACCAGCTACAAAGCGTGAGAATGTAATCATTGGGGTGAAGAACGGAACATAAGAACTTACAACAACAACAGTACTATTTGGATCACCTAGCGATTTAATACTTATAAAGAATGCTGCCATTATTAAAATCGATACTGGTAAAATAACACCTTGCAAATCCTCAGTCCTAGAAACAACCGCACCAGCAGCCGCATACATCATTGCATAAAGGAAATATCCCGTAACAAAATAAATAAGGAACATACCGATAACTTGTGCATCTATCTTTGTAAAATCAATTGGCGCTCCAAATAATGAACCGTTTTCTAAATCTACCCATCCTAGTAACCAAGGAACCAAATAACCACATGCCAATATGGCAAGTTGTAATAACGCCGTTGAAACAACCGCTAAGATTTTCGCATACATCATCGTCAGTGGTTTTACTTTCGGAATCATAACTTCCATAACGCGAGAAGCTTTTTCAGAAGCAATGTTCATCGCAATTGTACTTCCGAACATGACAATAAACATATACAAAGCAAATGTAAAGAAATATGCAATTCCTGCCGAAGCAGAACGATCTTTTATCGCTTCTTGTTTCACAGAAATTTCGGTTTGCAATTTCTGTGCAATTTCTGGTGAAACATTATGTTTAGCAATTGTTACCGCCGTATATTGTGCTTTTAAATAACTAGCTATAATTGTAGAAGTTGTTTCACTAGGTAACTTATTAAACATATACTTAACTTCTGGAACTCCATTCTTTTCCGTTACATGAAATAAACCATCCAGTTCACCATCTTCTACTTGTTTATGCAGTTTATCAAAGTCCCCTTTTGAACCGATAGTTATTTTTGCTGATGGTAATAGTTTCATTAATTCTTCTTTTTGTACTTTATATGTGGAACTCTCTGTCACAACTGCAATTTTATCTTTATCCTTATTTTTATCATTTTCTGAAGTAAAATGATTAAATGCAAAAATCCCAAACACAACTAAAAACAAAATCGCACTCGTAATTAATGATTTTTTAGATAAAAATGCTTCTCTAAAATAAAATGAAAATACATGAGAAAATTTACGCATCGTTATTTCGCCCTCTCTACAAAGATTTCGTTTAACGTCGGCTCTAACATCTTAAATTGTCGTAAGGTAACACCTTGTTCTTGTAATTGTTGTAAAATGTTTAGAGCTTCTGCATCATCTTGTACTCGCACATAAAGAAGGCCTTGTTGTTTTTCATACGATACATGTATAGATTCTAATCCCTTCTCATTCGCTTCTGTATCTTCAATCGTTAAATTACGGAAACCATATTCTTTTTTAATATCACTTAATTGGCCTTTTACGACTGCTTCACCTTTTTTCAAAATACATACATGTTGGCAAAAAGCCTCTACTTGTTCCATACGATGACTAGATAAAATAATTGTCTTTCCGCTCTGTACTTGTTCTTCAATAATGCTAGCTAACATTCCAGCATTCACTGGATCCAGTCCGCTAAATGGCTCATCTAAAATGAGAAGTTCTGGATTATGAAGAAGAGCAGCAATTAATTGAATTTTTTGCTGGTTCCCTTTTGAAAGCTCTCCTGCTGTTTTAAATTTATATTCTGGTATTGCTAATCGATCTAACCAGTGATCAATAGCAAGATCTACTTCTTTTTTCGTCATGCCTTCTAATCTACCAAAATATCGCAACTGGTCTATTACTCTACTTTTAGTATATAAACCTCTTTCTTCTGGTAAGTATCCTATCGTTACCCCACTAGTCCCAAATGTTTTTCCATCCCATGTAATAGAGCCTTCATTAGGCGTTAATAATCCGAGAAGCATTTTGATTGTCGTTGTTTTTCCTGCACCATTTCGTCCAAGTAATCCTAACACTTCACCTTTTGGTAACGAAATTTGCAAGCCGTTAACTGCTTTTGATTCCCCAAATTGTTTCGTTAAGTTTTGAATTTGTAAACTCAAAGTATAAAGCCTCCCCTTTATTATCATTCATACTCTCTTTCAAAGACTATGTTTATACAAGATAAAATATAGCACTACACTTCATCCTCTTAATATGTAACATCTCCTTAATCCATCATTTGTTCTATTTAGTTAAAATTGTAAATATTATCGCATGATTTGTCAATTATTATTGTCATTTCGACAATTAAACTTGTCAAAAAAATTCCCACTATTTTTTCTCATCTTTCTAATATAGGACATACTACTATATATACAAAAGACAATATGCAAATGTTCATACGAAAAATATTATTTTTCGATATATAATATTAACTGATTTTCTAACATCAAGGAGGATACATATGAAGATGAAGAGGGGCATTACCACTTTATTATCTGTAGCGGTTCTATCTACATCGCTTGTAGCATGTTCAGGAACACAAGAGAAAACAGTGGCGAAAGAAGAGAAAGTAAAATTAACAGACCAGCAATTAATGGCTGATTTATGGTATCAAACAGCCGGTGAAACAAAAGCACTGTACTACCAAGGATACAATATCGGTCAATTGAAGCTTGATGCAGCTCTTGCAAAAGGAACGGAGAAAAAACCCGCTATCGTACTTGATTTAGATGAAACTGTTTTAGATAACAGTCCTCATCAAGCAATGAGCGTAAAAACAGGAAAAGGCTATCCGTATAAATGGGATGATTGGATTAATAAGGCTGAAGCTGCTGCCCTTCCAGGTGCAATTGATTTCTTAAAATATACAGAGTCTAAAGGTGTAGATATTTACTACATCTCAAATCGTAAAACAAACCAACTAGATGCAACAATTAAAAACCTTGAGCGTGTAGGCGCTCCTCAAGCAACGAAAGAACATATATTACTACAAGACCCGAAAGAAAAAGGAAAAGAAAAACGCCGTGAACTCGTTTCTCAAACACATGATATCGTCTTATTCTTCGGTGATAACTTGTCTGATTTCACTGGTTTTGACGGAAAGTCTGTAAAGGACCGAAACCAAGCGGTAGCAGATTCAAAAGCACAATTTGGGGAGAAATTTATTATTTTCCCGAATCCAATGTATGGCGATTGGGAAGGTGCTTTATATGATTATGATTTCAAAAAATCAGATGCAGAAAAAGGTAAAATCCGCCATGACAACTTAAAATCATTTGATGCAAAGTAAAGAGGATGGCATTCACCATCCTCTTTACTTTGCATTCTCTGTTAAAGGCAAGATAAACACTTCCACACGTCTATTCTTTGCCTTTCCTTCTTGTGTATCGTTTGGAGCAATTGAACGGTATTCTCCGTAACCAATCGCACTAAATTTTTCTGGTTGTAATTCTTTATTTTGCAGTAATACTTGCATAAAATTAACTGCCCGCTGCGTACTTAATTCCCAATTCGATGCAAACTGTGCATTGGCAATTGGGACATTATCCGTATGACCGGATACTGTAATTTCACGGGGTGATGCTGAAACAAGTAAGCTAGACATCTCTTTTGCAATCCCTAAAGATTCTAATTTCACATCTGCTTTCCCGGAATCAAACAACACATTCTCTAATATTGTCACCATTAATCCCTTTTCAGTTAATTTAGTTTGAAAAGAAGAGGATAATTGTTTCTCATTAATATATTGATCAATCTTTTTTTGTAATGCTTTCAATTCATCCATTTCTTTTTTTTCTTTGGCTCTAGCTTCTTCTTGTTTTTTTGTTTGTTCTGCCTCAAGGCTACTCGCTGATAATTCCTTTTCATCATTTGGCTTCTGATCACTTAAAAATTCTTTGTTGCCTGTTCCACCGGCTAATTCACTTCGAAAAGCAACAGCCATCTGTTTAAACTTCGCAGCATCTATACTACTCATTGCGAATAAAACGATGAACAATGCAAATAACAACGTTAACATATCAGAATATGGAATTAACCAAGTTTCGTCGATATGCTCATCGTGTTTTTTCTTTTTGCCTCTTCTATTTTTCTTACTCCGCATTGTTTTCTGCTCCTTTTTCTAGCTTTTTACGCTCAGTTGCAGAAAGTGAACCTAAAATGCGGTTCTTCATAATAAACGGATATGTACCTTCTTGTAACATTAATAAACAATCAATGATTAAACGCTTTTTCTCGATTTCAGCTGCAGATTTTTGTTTTAACTTATTTGCAAATGGATGCCATAATACATAACCTGAGAAAATACCAAAAATCGTTGCAATAAACGCACCTGAAATAGCATGTCCTAACTTTTCAATATCTGTTAAATTGCCAAGTGCAGCTACAAGACCGATAACAGCACCTAAAACCCCTAATGTTGGTGCATACGTACCAGCTTGAGAAAAAATTGCCGCTCCCTTTGCATGCCTTTCTTCAATTGCTTCCAATTCGGCTTCTAGAATCTGTTCTAAATCTTCTGCAGATACGCCATCAATCACAAATTTCATACCACGCAAAAGAAATTCATCTTGAATTTTGTCTAATTGCTGCTCTAAAGACAAAATACCGTATTTTCTACTTTCTGATGTCCAATGAACAAACAATTCTAGCAACTGTTCATAACTCAAATCCTTTTTATTTGAACCAAAAAGAACTTTAAATAATTTTGGAACCCTTTTTAGTTGATTCATCGGAAATGCGATACATACTGCAGCAAATGTACCGATAAAAATAATTAATGCTGCGGCAGGATTCAATAAGGCATTTACGTCAGCGCCCTTGACGACCATCCCTACTACCACTGCTACAAATCCTAAAATAAGTCCAATAATTGTTGCAAAATCCATTCCCATTCACTCCTAGTCTATACAAGAAGTTCTTTATTCTCGATAATCGCTACATCTTCTTATGTATATATATTACATAAAAAATTCATTTCATGAAAGATAAGAAATGAATTAAATGAAAAAATACTACAATTTCACACATTTTCTGACATTTTCTTTGCATTTCTATTACGTTACGACTCTTATATTTCTTTTTCAGTAAACTAGACTTATAATAAAAAACGATACACATTTTATTAAGAAAGGACTGTGATTACAAGGCATCATGAAAAAGATAATTATTATTTCTGCCACTACTATTGTAATCGGTATCACTTCTTTCGCTTACTTTAGTTCTAAATCACCACTACAAAATAATGCGAAAGCTGTCGAAAGTCAACAGCATAGTAACCACCAAAAAGAAGAGATTCCTGCTTTTCCAAAAGCTGATCATAATGCAAAGAAGCTAGACAATGATTTTTCCGTTGTAACAAATCCAGAGTCTAATCTTGTATTAGTTAATAAACATCGAAAACTACCAGACGGATACACACCTGAAGACTTAACGAGACCAAACGTACCATTTACTAGTCCAAAAGATAAAGAAAAAACATTGCTGCGCAAAGATGCTGCAGATGCGCTTGAAAGTATGTTTGAAGCGGCAAAGAAAGAAGGACTTGAACTTACAGCTGTATCTGGTTATCGTTCATACAAACGCCAAAAATCATTACATGATACATACGTTAGACGTCAAGGAAAAGCTGAGGCGGATTCAGTAAGTGCCATTCCCGGTACGAGTGAACATCAAACTGGTTTAGCAATGGATATTAGTTCAAAATCTGCTAAATTCCAATTAGAGCCTATTTTTGGAGAGACAAACGAAGGTAAATGGGTTGCAAAGCATGCTCATGAATTTGGCTTTGTCATTCGTTATTTAGAAGATAAAACAGAAACAACAGAATATTCATATGAACCGTGGCACTTGCGCTACGTTGGAAATCCATACGCTACATACATATATAAACATCATTTAACATTAGAAGAGGCGATGGAAGACAAAAAATAAGAGAGCAATTTGCTCTCTTATTTTTCTTTCACTCTATCATTGTATTAGTTTTTTCTTCCACTCTTCAGGCCACGGTTCGCCTCTTCCCGTTTTTTTCGACGCTTGGACCATCATACCACGACCAACTAAGCAAACTTCTCCTTCTGCATTCTTCACCATATAATGCAAATCTAATGAAGAATTCCCAACTGATCCCGCTTTTACATACACCTTCAACTGTTCATCAAAATATATTTGCTTAATAAAATTACATTGTAAATCCGCAACAACAATCATCGTTTCTGAAGATTCATGCGTCCATTCTTGCATAAATCCAAGTTCTTTAAACAATGCGATACGCGCTTCTTCAAAATAGGTAAAGGCAACGACATTATTTACATGTCCAAACATATCTACTTCACCAAAACGAACCTTTACAGGATTGTAAAACGAAAAACCACTTTCCCATTGCTCAAAGTCTTCAATATAAGAAATCCTCTTCATTGTTCCCTCTCCTTTTCACTTCTAAATAAACAGAATAAACAGAAAAATACAGTTATAAATATTGCCCCTTCGAAATGAAGAGGCAATATTTTTTAATAGTTATTGTCGCTACCAAAGAAATCTTTGAACGATTGAATTGTTGTATCACGGTTTAACGCCGCAATTGAAGTTGTTAATGGAATACCCTTTGGACATGATTGCACACAGTTTTGAGAGTTACCACAGTTTGCAAGTCCTCCATCACCCATAATTGCACGTAAGCGATCTGCTTTATGCATTTCACCCGTTGGATGTGAGTTGAATAGACGAGCTTGTGATAACGGAGCTGGTCCAATAAAGTCCGATTTACTATTTACGTTTGGACATGATTCTAAGCAAACACCACATGTCATACATTTTGAAAGCTCATAAGCCCACTGACGTTTCTTCTCAGGCATTCTTGGCCCTGGTCCTAAGTCATACGTACCATCAATTGGAATCCAAGCTTTAACACGTTTTAGAGCATTAAACATGCGACTACGGTCAACTTGTAAGTCACGTACAACCGGGAATGTCTTCATCGGCTTTAAGCGAATTGGTTGTTCTAATTGATCGATAAGCGCTGTACATGATTGACGTGGTTTTCCGTTAATCACCATCGAACATGCACCACATACTTCCTCTAAACAGTTCATATCCCATGCAATCGGCGTCGTTTGATTTCCTTTTGAATCAACAGGATTACGACGAATTTCCATAAGCGCCGAAATAATATTCATATTCGGACGATACGGAATTTCAAACTCTTGGTCAAACGCTTGCGCATCTGGTCCGTCTTGTCTCGTAATGATGAGGCGGATTGTTTTCTCAGACATGTTGTTTATCCCCCTTCTCTTCACTCTTAGCAGCTACATCGTGTTTTGAAGAATAGTCACGTTTACGTGGTTTAATTAATGAAATATCCACGTCTTCGTAATGGAATGCCGGTGCATTTCCTTCTCCTTCAAATTTCGCCATCGTAGTTTTTAAGAAGTTTGCATCATCACGATTTGGGAATTCAGGTTTGTAATGCGCCCCACGGCTCTCATTACGGTTATATGCGCCAATTGTAATAACACGTGCTAATTCAAACATATTTGCAAGTTGGCGTGTAAATGAAGCACCTTGGTTGCTCCATCTCGCTGTATCGTTAATATTAATACGTTTGTAGCGAGCCATTAACTCTTCAATTTTTGCATCTGTTTCTAATAATTTTTTATTTTCACGAACTACTGTAACGTTATCTGTCATCCATTCTCCAAGCTCTTTATGAAGAACATACGCATTTTCATTACCATCGAGCGTTAAAATATTGTTAAATTTCTCTGTTTCGATTAATTCATTTTGTTCATACACAGTAGATGAAACAGCATCTGATGATTTAGAAAGACCTTTCATATATTCAATTGCATTTGGTCCTGCTACCATACCACCGTAAATTGCTGATAATAGTGAGTTCGCACCAAGACGGTTACCACCGTGCATAGAATAATCACACTCACCTGCTGCAAATAAACCTGGAATGCTTGTCATCTGCTTATAATCAACCCATAGCCCGCCCATTGAATAGTGAACAGCTGGGAAGATTTTCATTGGTAGTTTACGAGGATCGTCACCTGTAAATTTCTCATAGATTTCAATAATTCCACCAAGTTTAATATCTAGTTCTTTCGGATCTTTATGAGAAAGATCTAAGTACACCATGTTTTCACCGTTAATACCTAGTTTTTGCTCTACGCAAACATCAAAGATTTCACGCGTTGCGATATCACGAGGTACAAGGTTTCCGTAAGCCGGATATTTTTCTTCTAAGAAGTACCATGGTTTACCATCTTTATATGTCCAAACACGTCCACCTTCACCACGTGCAGATTCACTCATCAGACGTAATTTATCGTCTCCAGGAATTGCCGTTGGGTGAATTTGAATGAACTCACCGTTTGCATAATATGCGCCTTGTTGATATACAGCAGAAGCTGCTGTACCTGTATTGATAATGGAGTTTGTTGATTTTCCGAAGATGATACCAGGGCCCCCTGTTGCCATAATCACGGCATCAGCTCGGAAACTTCTAATCTCCATAGTTTGTAAGTCTTGTGCAACGATTCCTCGGCACACACCTTCATCATCAACAACAGCTCGTAAGAAATCCCAACCTTCATATTTCGTTACAAGTCCTGCTACTTCGTGACGACGTACTTGCTCATCTAATGCGTATAGTAATTGCTGTCCAGTTGTTGCACCAGCAAATGCTGTACGGTGATGTTGCGTTCCACCAAAACGACGGAAATCAAGAAGTCCTTCTTCCGTACGGTTGAACATAACACCCATACGGTCCATTAAATGAATGATACCAGGTGCTGCTTCACACATTGCTTTAACTGGTGGTTGGTTCGCTAAGAAGTCCCCACCATAAATTGTATCGTCAAAGTGGATCCATGGAGAATCCCCTTCACCTTTCGTATTTACGGCACCGTTAATTCCACCTTGGGCACATACAGAATGCGAACGTTTTACTGGTACTAAAGAGAACAGTTCAACATTTACTCCTGCTTCCGCCGCTTTAATCGTTGCCATTAAGCCAGCCAAGCCACCGCCGACTACTATAAGTTTCCCTTTCATGCTCTCCCACTCCTTACTGGTTTGCTAGCTGTGGATCGATGAACGCTAATAATGCACTCACACCTACATAAGATAGACCTAAGAAAATAGCTAATGTTACATAAGTAGAGATTCTTTGTGAACGTGGAGATACTGTAATTCCCCAGCTGATGCAGAATGTCCATAGTCCATTTGCAAAGTGGAAAATTGTTGAAACAACACCAACTAAGTAGAATGCAAACATAGCTGGATTGTTTAAAATATCTGCCATCATATCATAGTTTACCTCTTTACCTAACATTGCTTGAATACGAGTTTCCCAGACGTGCCAAGAAATGAAAATCAGTGTAACGATACCTGAAATTCTTTGGAAGACGAACATCCAGTTACGGAAATAACCGTAAGAAACCGCATTGTTCTTAGCTGTAAATGCAATATATAAGCCATATATAGCATGGTACAGTATTGGTAAAAAGATAATGAAAATTTCTAGCGCATACCGGAATGGAAGGAGCTCCATAAAGCCTGCAGCTTTGTTAAAAGCCTCTGCTCCTCGTGTTGCAAAGTTGTTTACAATTAAATGTTGCGTCAAAAAGACACCAACCGGGATGACCCCCATTAATGAGTGCCACTTACGAAACGTATACTCGCGGCCTTTCATGTCCCCATTACCCCCCTTGAATGATTGACTGCTGTTTTCAGATTAGTTTATGGCAATAATGTTTTTTCACTATTGGCATAAGAAAAACTGAAAAAATTATTCGAAATATTTCAGCATAATTTGATACCAAGTTCATTTTACTCCTATTTTTGTCGAAGCGTCAAGAAAACGTATACATAATTTGCATATAATTTGCCAATTCTTTTTTTCTTCTTATATATTCAGATTTTCCCAAAGAAAAATCTGTTTTTATAAATGAGAAATGTTATATAATAATCCCTATAGAAAGAGGGGAATATTGTGAGTAAAAATACAATCGATACAACATCTTTAGAAGATGTTTCATTGAACGCCTTCGCTTACGAATTGCTACGTGAAGAATTACTACCTGATTTAATCGGTAACGATCTAGATGGTATTTTATACTGGTCCGGTAGAAACCTTGCAAGAAAATATCCACTAGACACAATTGAAGAAGTCATTCAGTTCTTTGAAAAAGCTGGCTGGGGCACTTTAAGCATTATTGAACATAAGCGTCGTGAAATGCAGTTCCAACTTAAAGGCACACTCATCGCTGAACGTCAAAAACAAAAAAGACATTCTTCTTATCAATTAGAAGCTGGGTTCATCGCTGAACAAATTCAAAAGCAACGAAACGTCGTTGCAGAGTCCTACGAAGAAAAGAAAAAACGTTCAGACTCTATTACATTTCTTGTAAAATGGGATATAAAAGATCTCATTGAAGTGTAGCATTACCCGCAGTCAACTAGACATATCAGTTTAGTTGACTTTTTGCATTTTCATTCATTTGAATTTATTTTAAATCTTCAGAAATTATACCAAAAAATAGAAGACGTTGTAAACTACAACGTCTTCTTATCCGCTAAATAAGTATAAATCGTCTCTGCGACATTTTTCGGCATACCCGCTTCGACAAATTCTGTTACAGAAGCCTCTTTCATCTTTTTTAGCGATCCGAAATGTTTTAACAATATCTTTTTTCTTTTATCTCCAATTCCAGGAATATCATCTAATGCCGATTGAATGACAGATTTCCCGTGTAATTGACGATGAAATGTAATTGCAAATCGATGCACTTCATCTTGAATGCGCTGCAATAAATAAAATTCTTGGCTATTTCTCTCAAGCATCACAGGTTCAGGTGGATCCCCAATAATTAAATGCGATGTTTTATGTTTGTCATCTTTTACAAGACCTGCCATCGGAATATATAAACCGAGCTCATTTTCTAGAATATCACTTGCAGCCGCCAGATGACCTTTTCCGCCATCAATAATGATTAAATCTGGTAAAGGTAAGTTCTCTTTCAGTGCCCTTGTATAACGGCGTCTCACAACTTCTCTCATAGACTCATAATCATCTGGCCCTTGAACCGTTTTAATTTTATATTTCCTGTATTCTTTCTTAGCTGGTTTCCCATCAATAAAAGCAATCATTGCAGAAACAGGATTTGTGCCTTGAATATTTGAGTTATCAAACGCTTCAATACGATAAGGCGTTTCAATTCCAAGCTGCTTCCCTAAATTCTCCACAGCTTTAATCGTTCGCTCTTCATCGCGCTCAATTAAATAGAATTTCTCTTCCAAGGCAATCTTCGCATTTTTATTTGCCAGTTCTACAAGATCTTTTTTCTTACCACGTTTCGGCTGTGTCGCTTCTACTTCTAAAAAGCGTTCTACTAATTCTGAGTCTATACTTCCTGGAACGACAATTTCCTTCGGCTTAAAATGACTGCTGTTTTCATAAAATTGACCGATAAACGTTAAGAACCCCTCTTCTGGTTCATCGTAGATTGGAAACATAGAAACATCACGTTCGATTAGCTTTCCTTTTCGAACGAAGAAAACTTGAACACACATCCACCCTTTATCCACTGCATACCCAAACACATCACGATCCACTAAATCACTCATAATCATCTTTTGTTTTTCCATAATCGCATCGATATGAGCGATTTGATCACGTAACTCTTTTGCACGTTCAAACTCTAGTTTCTCTGAAGCTTCATACATTTTTGTTTCTAATTCTGAACGAACTTCTTTATGCCCACCATTTAAAAACTTAATAATTTCATCTACAATTTCTTTGTTTTGTTCTTCCGTCACTTCTTTCACACAGGGTGCTAAACATTGACCCATATGATAATATAAACAAACTTTATCGGGCATATTTGAGCACTTACGAAGCGGATACATACGATCTAGCAGTTTTTTCGTTTCATGAGCTGATTGTGCATTCGGATAAGGGCCAAAATACTTTCCCTTATCCTTTTTTACATTTCGCGTAATAAGTAATCGTGGTTGTTTCTCAGCTGTAATTTTAATAAAAGGATATGTTTTATCATCTTTTAATTGAATGTTATATTTTGGATCATGCTTTTTTATTAAGTTCAACTCTAAAATGAGAGCCTCTAGATTTGAGGAGGTTACAATATATTCAAAATCTACAATTTCTCCTACTAGCCGAAGTGTTTTCCCGTCATGCGAACCAGTAAAGTACGAGCGCACTCGATTTTTAAGCACTTTTGCCTTTCCGACATATATAACCGTTCCTTGCTTATCTTTCATTAAATAACAACCAGGTTGATCTGGTAAAATAGCCAATTTTTCTTTTAAATGTTCGTGCACTCGTTACCCTCCATTTCTACATGCTTAGCATTTTTATTTTCACATGAAAACATACTATGCCAAAACACCCAACATACGTTCTTTTATTGTAACGGAAAGGTGTAAAAAAGGAAAATAAAAAAAGCTACCAAATGGTAGCCCTTTTATTTTAGAAGTGTTTAGAAACTAATTCTACTAACGCTTCTTTCGGTTTGTAACCTAACGCTTGATCAACTACTTTACCGTCTTTTAATACGAAAAGAGCTGGAATGCTCATTACTTCGAATTGACGAGCAGTTTCTTGATTTTCATCCACGTCTACTTTTACTACTTTTACTTTTTCGCCTAGTTCTGCATCAATTTCCTCTAATACAGGAGCGATCATTTTACAAGGTCCACACCAAGGTGCCCAGAAATCTAATAATACAACACCTTCGCTAGTTTCAGCTGCGAAGCTTTGGTCATTTGCGTTTACAATTGCCATTTTATTTCCTCCTTCAAGTATATTCTACCAAGAGTATATCATTAACTTATATACGTGGCGAATAATATGTATCGTTATGTATTGTAACAAAAAAGTGTTCCTTTATACTATATAAAAATACGGATTACATACTAAAAAGATGAGAGACAGGGGATCTCTCACCTTTTTCTATATATAGGGGTACTTCACTTGGAACTCAAGGGTACTCAAATCATGAATGTACTTTTAACTTTTTAAACTCTTCTGTTAAAAGAGGTACGACTTCAAATAGATCGCCAACAATACCGTAGTCAGCTACTTTGAAAATACTTGCTTCTGGGTCTTTATTAATCGCAACGATTATTTTTGAGTTAGACATACCAGCTAAATGCTGAATCGCTCCAGAAATACCACATGCAATGTATAAGTCTGGCGTAACAACTTTACCAGTTTGACCAATTTGTAATGAGTAATCGCAATACTCAGCGTCACAAGCACCACGAGATGCTCCAACAGCGCCGCCTAATACGTCAGCTAACTCTTTTAATGGCTTGAATCCTTCTTCACTCTTCACACCGCGTCCGCCAGCGATAATAACTTTTGCTTCAGAAAGATCAACGCCTTCTGCCGTCTTACGGACGACATCTTGAATGATTGTACGTAAGTCTTTCACATCTACTGTAATAGAAGACACGTCACCACTGCGAGACTCATCTTTTTCAAGCGTTGCGATGTTATTTGGACGCACTGTCGCAAATAAGATGCCGTCTGTTACAATCTTCTTCTCAAATGCTTTACCAGAGTAAATTGGACGAGTAAAGATAACATTTCCACCTTCAACTTCTAAAGCAGTTACGTCAGAAACTAGACCAGCTTCAAGCTTCGCTGCTAATTTTGGTGATAAATCTTTACCAAGTGCTGTATGTCCAAATACAATACCTTCTGGATTTTCTTCAGCATATACAGCTAAAAATGCTTGTGCATACCCATCAGATGTATATGATTTTAATTTATCATTTTCAACTGTCACAACGCGATCTGCACCGTAATGAATCAACTCATTTGCAAAAGAGGCAACGCTGTCTCCAACTAGAAGACCTACTACTTCACCGCCTTCTGCAATTGTTTTTGCTGCTGCTACCGCTTCAAATGAAACGTTACGTAGCGATCCATCACGAACTTCACCCATTACTAATACTTTACGAGCCATAGATTTTCCCTCCTGCATATATAATTTCGTATTTTATTAGATTACTTTCGCTTCTGTATGGAGCAACGATACAAGTTCTTTTACTTGATCTTGCAGCTCGCCTTGTAACACTTTTCCTGCATCTTTCTTAGGAGGCAAATAGATTTCAATTGTTTTTGTCTTTGCTTCCACATCATCTTCTTCTAAATCTAAATCATCTAATTCTAATTCTTCTAGTGGCTTTTTCTTCGCTTTCATAATACCTGGAAGCGATGGATAACGTGGTTCATTTAAACCTTGTTGTGCTGTTACTAAAACTGGCAATGAAGTTTCAATCACTTCTGTATCGCCTTCAACATCACGCTCAATCTTCACGTTTTTACCGTCAATTACAAGTTTTGTAATTGTCGTTACATACGGAATATTTAACGCTTCAGCTACACGCGGGCCAACTTGTCCAGATGCACCATCAATTGCAACGTTTCCGCCTAAAATTAAATCTGCATCTTTATCTTTTAAATACTCAGCAAGCACTTTTGCAGTCGTGAACTGGTCACCATTTTCTACATCATCTTCAATATTAATTAATACCGCTTTATCGCAGCCCATCGCTAACGCCGTACGAAGTTCTTTCTCGCTATCTTCGCCACCAACTGTTACGACAGTAACTTCTCCACCTTGTGCGTCTCTTACTTGAATTGCTTCTTCAATTGCATATTCATCGTAAGGGTTGATGATGAATTCCGCTTCGCCATCGTAAATTGCACCGTTTTTAATTACGATTTTTTCTTCTGTATCAAATGTTCGTTTCATGAGTACGTAGATGTTCATTCCATTTACCCCCTTGTTTTTCAGAAAGATTCTATCAATTCTAATTTTCTGTTAATTTATATTAAAAAAATAATTGAACTACCTGCCGCTAAATGAAGGCTTACGTTTTTCTAAAAACGCCGCTACACCTTCTCTTCCATCTTCACTCGTAAATACTTCACCAAAGATTTGAGCTTCGCGTTGTACACCTTCATAATAATGAGACGATTTCGTCGTTTGCAATAACTCTAGTACAGCACGAGTCGTCGCTGGGCTTTTTCCAGCAATCTGTTTTGCAACTTTAAGCGTATCATCTAAAAATGTTTCTTCAGCAAAAACTCCGTTAACTAGTCCCCATTTTAATGCTTCTGCACCAGTAATCGGTGTACTTGTTAACATCATTTCACAAGCTTTTGCTTTCCCAACATAACGCGGTAATCGCTGTGTACCTGCAAATCCAGGAATTAATCCAAGTGTTAATTCAGGTAAACCAAGTTTTGCACTTTCAGTTGCAAAGCGCATGTGGCAAGACATAGCAAACTCAAGGCCGCCGCCAAGTGCCGCTCCATGAATTGCCGCGATAACTGGTTTTGAACATTTTTCAACGCGCTCAAACGTAACTTGTCCAAGCTGCGCTAATTCAGTCGCTTGTTTCGCTTCAGTAACAGATGTAAATTCTTTAATATCTGCTCCCGCCGAGAAGAAGCGCCCTTCACCGTGAATAACAACAACACGAATGTTATCATCCTTCTCCACTTGATCAATTAATTCAGTAACGTCATGCATAACTTGTGAAGACATCGCGTTAGCTGGCGCATGATTTAACGTAGCCACCGCGATATGATCTTCAACTCTTACAGATAGGAATTTCAACATGATCCCTCCCATTATTGACGATAACCACAAGCTGCAATAAGTAGCCCATGTACCGTTTTTGAAAGTGCGACCAGATCATACTTATGATCGCTCATTACCCAATTGGTCACAACTTCATCTACTGTTCCAAAGATCATTTGTCTTGCCACGCGAACATTTAAATCTGCTTGGAATTCACCTTGCTTTATACCTGTCTCTAAAATCTCATCCATAACTTGTAAGTAGCCTTTTAATACTTCATTTATTTTCAGGCGTAAGTCTTGATTGGACTGTCTTAGCTCTAATTGCGTAACGATAGCAAGAGGATCATTTTGCGACAACAGCAAGAAGTGCGTTTCTACCAACATGAATAACTTCGATACAGCGCTTTCAATTCCTGCTGTTTTTTGACGAATTGTTTCGACAAATTCTCCCATCTTCTCTTGGAATAAGGATATTAATATATCTTCTTTATTTTTAAAATATAAATAAATCGTGCCATCAGCTACCCCAGCTTGCTTTGCTATTTTAGAAACTTGCGCTTGGTGGTACCCGTTCTCCGCAATCACAATGACTGCCGCATCAATAATTTGATTGTATTTCGGTCTATTTTTCTTCACTTTACTGTCCCCTTCAAGAAGATGACTGAATGAATAGTCATTCATATTCTTATAATACTGACTATTTAGAAAAGTGTCAATCCTATTTTTTCAAAAAGAAAGGGCCTTAGCCCGTTTGCTCATCCTCATTCTTTCTTTTCTCTTCATCAATTAGGACACGGCGCAAAATTTTTCCGACTGTCGTTTTAGGCAGTTCATCTCTAAACTCATATACTTTCGGCACTTTATAGGCCGCTAAATATTTACGAGCAAACTGATTTAATTCTTCCTCAGAACACTCCGTACCTTCTTTTAACACAATAAACGCTTTAACTGTCTCTCCTCGGTATGGATCGGGAACTCCAATCGTCACTACTTCTTGCACTTTTTCATGCTCATATAATACTTCTTCTACTTCACGAGGATACACATTAAATCCACTCGCAACAATCATATCTTTCTTACGATCTTTCACATAGAAAAAGCCATCTTCATCCATGTAGCCAACGTCCCCTGTATGGAGCCATCCATCTTGCAGTACAGCTGCTGTTTCTTCTGGCTTATTCCAATACCCTTTCATAATTTGAGGACCTTTTACAACAATTTCACCGATTTCTCCCGGTGGTAATGCCTCACCAGTTTCAAGCGACATAATCATTGCTTCTGTATCTGGCCACGGAACTCCAATGCTACCTGGCACTCGCTTTTCCCATAAAAAATTACTATGTGTAACTGGAGATGATTCTGTTAAACCATATCCCTCTACTAGTTTGCCCCCTGTAACTGTTTCGAACTTTTCCTGTACTTCTACTGGCAGTGGTGCTGATCCACTAATACAAGCACGAATAGAAGATATATCGTATTCTTTTAAAAGCGGGCTATTTAAAAGAGCGATATAAATAGTTGGTGCCCCTGGAAATAATGTCACTTTATGCTTCTTAATCGCTTCAAAAACCATTTTCATATCAAATTTTGGAATAAGAACCATTTTATATCCTTGCATAATACTTAAATTCATGACAGCCGTCATGCCGTACACGTGGAAAAATGGAAGAACCCCAAGAACGACTTCTTCTCCTTCTTTGCAATTATATAACCATTGAACTCCCATCAAAGTGTTAGAAACGAGGTTTTTATGCGTTAACATAACGCCTTTCGGAAATCCGGTTGTTCCTCCTGTGTACTGTAAAAGAGCTAGATCATTTTCAGGATCACAAGGCACTTCAACATCCGTATTCACTTCTTTTTCTACTGAATTCCAAAGATGAATCGTTTCACTCTCTGATACTTTCACAACTAAATTCGACTGTTTTTTCTGCACAAATGGATACAATAGATTTTTAGGGAAGGGTAAAAAGTCCGCAATACGCGTTACGATAATATGCTCAATTTTTGTAGCAGATTGAACATTCGTTACTCTTGGAAATACTAAATCGAGGCAAAGAATTACTTTTGCTCCCGAGTCATGAAGCTGATATTCTAATTCTCTTTCTGTATATAGTGGATTTGTTTGTACTACGATACCTCCTGCAAGTAATGTACCGTAATAACCAATTACAGCTTGCGGACAGTTCGGCAACATAATAGCAACTCGATCACCCTTTTCCACACCGAGCTTTTGAAGATAATTTGCAAACCTCTTCACCTTATCATGAAAGTCTGAAAATGTAATATTCTTCCCTAAAAAGTGAAGCGCTTTCTTTTCTGGGTAGCGAGAAGCCATCTGTTCTACATATTTATGAAGCGGCTGAATATCATAAGAAATCGTACTTGGAATTTCCTCTGGATAATTTTTCAACCATGGTTTTTCCACCTTCATTCCCCCTTCGAATACATAAAAAATAAATGAATGTTCATTCATGAGGTTGTTTTCATTATATTATAGTCACCACAACGTTACAATCATAATATTCTGACTTTTACATAACTATGCTTTACTTCATTAACTTCTTATTATATGTATAAACTCTCCTAATCTAAAAAAGTAAGAGAGTTATTATTTAGCTTAATCTTATTATCGTTAACACAGCTCCTGGTGTAGTTGTTGATAGTGTTGCAACAGCTAACACGCCAAATAGTTGCAAACTAATGGCATCTCCTGCTGCAAGAGTTGTAATAATTGTTGCGCTAAATGATGTCGTTGCTAACGCAGGAGCATTGATCGTTCCAGCAAGTGGTGCTCCATTAATTGTAATCCGTGAACTGACTAATAATGAAGCCGTTATATTAATCGTATATGAAATATAATAATTCCCAGCATTTGCAACCGTAAATACTGTATTTCCACCAGAAACAGTAATTCCGGGACCAATGTTTTGATTATTTGGAAGCGGAACATTCGTTCCACCAAGAAGTACTGATATCGCTGTTCCTGACGTATTATTTGCAAATGCATATGTCGCCGTGATACTTGTACCTGTAGCTCCGGTTGCCCCCGTTGAGCCTGTTGGACCTGTTGGACCTGTTGAGCCCGTTATTCCTGTCGCCCCGGTTGGACCTGTTGATCCTGTTATTCCTGTCGCTCCCGTTGGACCCGTTGATCCTGTTATTCCTGTTATTCCTGTCGCTCCTGTTGGGCCCGTTGCTCCCGTTGGTCCTGTCGCTCCCGTTGGCCCTGTTGCCCCCGTTCTTCCCGTCGCTCCGGTTGGTCCTGTTGCCCCCGTTGATCCTGTTGATCCCGTTATTCCCGTTGCTCCCGTTGAACCTGTTACTCCCGTCGCTCCTGTTGATCCTGTTGATCCTGTTGATCCTGTTGATCCTGTTATTCCCGTCGCCCCGGTTGGACCTGTTGCTCCGGTTGGGCCTGTTATTCCCGTTGCTCCCGTTGAACCTGTTGATCCCGTTATTCCCGTCGCTCCCGTTGGACCTGTCGCCCCGGTTGGACCCGTTGATCCTGTTGCTCCGGTTGGGCCCGTTGCTCCCGTTGGGCCTGTCGCTCCCGTTATTCCTGTTACTCCGGTTGGGCCTGTTGCTCCCGTTACTCCCGTCACTCCGGTTGGACCCGTTGATCCTGTTATTCCTGTCGCTCCGGTTGGGCCCGTTGCTCCTGTTATTCCTGTCGCTCCGGTTGGGCCCGTTGCTCCCGTTGGACCTGTTGCTCCCGTTGCTCCC